>NZ_JBFBJT010000023.1:0-70102 GCF_040686175.1 Streptomyces sp. NPDC086077
CCGCTCGTGGCCACGAGCGGCAGGACCGGCGCGTCCGCGGCGCATCGCATACGAGCCGACCGCGCGCACCCGGCGGGCCTCACACGATGAGGTGGGCCGCGGCACCGCCAGGTAACACGGGGTTCACAACCGGGCAATGATCGGGAAATCGCCTGTTGACAGGCTTTTGGACATGCAGGACGCGGCGCCCAGGTGCCGTAGCGCCCCAGCACCCGCAAGCGCGCCCAGACCCACCCCCGAAGGAAGTGGCCCGTGACCTTCAAGGCTGAGTACATCTGGATCGACGGCACCCAGCCGACGGCCAAGCTTCGTTCCAAGACGAAGATCATGGCGGACTCGGACAAGGGTGCCAACGGCGCGGAGCTTCCGATCTGGGGCTTCGACGGGTCCTCCACGAACCAGGCCGAGGGCCACGCCTCGGACTGTGTGCTCAAGCCGGTCTTCTCCTGCCCCGACCCGATCCGCGGCGGCGACGACGTCCTGGTGCTGTGCGAGGTCCTCAACACGGACATGACCCCGCACCCGTCGAACACCCGCGCGGCGCTCACCGAGGTCGCCCAGAAGTTCGCCGCGCAGGAGCCGATCTTCGGCATCGAGCAGGAGTACACCTTCTTCGACGGCACCCGCCCGCTCGGCTTCCCCGAGGGCGGCTTCCCGGCCCCGCAGGGCGGCTACTACTGCGGTGTCGGCGCCGACGAGATCTTCGGCCGTGACATCGTCGAGGCCCACCTGGAGAACTGTCTGAAGGCGGGCCTGGGCCTGTCCGGGATCAACGCCGAGGTCATGCCCGGCCAGTGGGAGTTCCAGGTCGGCCCGCTGTCCCCGCTGGAGGTCTCCGACCAGCTGTGGGTGGCACGCTGGCTGCTCTACCGCACCGCCGAGGACTTCGGCGTCTCCGCCACCCTCGACCCCAAGCCGGTCAAGGGCGACTGGAACGGCGCCGGTGCGCACACCAACTTCTCCACGAAGGCGATGCGCGAGACCTACGACGCGATCATCACCGCGTGCGAGTCGCTCGGCGAGGGCTCCAAGCCGCTCGACCACGTCAAGAACTACGGCGCCGGCATCGACGACCGGCTGACCGGCCTGCACGAGACCGCCCCGTGGGACAAGTACTCCTACGGCGTCTCCGACCGCGGCGCCTCGGTCCGTATCCCGTGGCAGGTGGAGAAGGACGGCAAGGGCTACATCGAGGACCGCCGCCCGAACGCCAACGTCGACCCCTACGTGGTGACCCGGCTGCTGGTCGACACCTGCTGCTCCGCCCTGGAGAAGGCCGGCCAGGTCTGATCCGTCCGCGCCTCCGTGGCGGCTCCGCCGCGGTCGCGTTCGCAGCTCCGTCAGGGGGCGCCCGCCGAACCGGTGGGCGCCCCCTGACACGTTCTTGGACACGGACCTCACGGATGTGCGAGGAAGGGTAGGTCCGAGGGGTAGGAAGAGGGTCGGGTTCCCGGCGACGGTCTGCTTCAATGGGAGCCATGGTCGGCTTCCAGAAGTTCTCCGCGACGGGTCGCCATGACCTCGAGCCCTTCTGGCCCTCTCGTCAGCACCACGACTTCGACCGGGTGTGTTGCCGCGCGACGACCGCGCCGGCCCTCTGACGCCGTACACACCGGCCTTCGGCCAGCGCGACACGAGCACCTCCCCTGACGGACCTCTCGCGCGAGAAGAGCTGACCTCCCATGGCGACCCCTGGTTCTGTGCCCCGTTCCGTGTCCCGCCCCCTCTCCCCCGCCCCGACCCCCGCTGCTCCGGCTCCGGCTTCCCGGGACTCCCGGCACCGGCTGCGAGCCGTCGACCCGGACGAGGTGAGAGGGGTCGCGGACCTCCTCCCGCCGGGTGCCACGTGGCTGCCCGCACCACAGGAGACACTGCCCTCCCTGCCGGGCCGGCCGCCCATGGTCGGGTACCTGGTGCTCGTCCCCGCCGACCAGCAGCCGCCCTTCCCGCCGGTGCCGGTGACCGGCCCCGCGAGGGCGGCGGACCTCACCGAGACCGGCACGGACACCGCCCCCCTCATCCGTGTCGACCCCCAGCGCCGTACCGCCGAGGTGGCCGGGCGGGAACTCGACCTCACCTACCTGGAGTTCGAGCTCCTCGCCCACCTGGTGGCGCACCCGCACCGGGTGCACACCCGCGACCAGCTGGTCACCACGGTGTGGGGCTACCGGCACGTCGGCGACGGCCGCACGGTCGACGTCCACATCGCCCGCCTCCGCCGCAAGCTGGGCGCGGAACACCGGCGGGCGATCCTCACGGTGCGCCGGGTGGGCTACAAGTACGCGCCGCCGAACCAGGGCTGACGGCCCGGCGCGCCGTCCGCGTCTGCCCTCGGCAGATCCCGCTTCCCCGGTGCCCGCTCCCCGGGACAGAGTCACCCCATGAGACTGCTGGTACTGGGTGGTACGGAGTTCGCGGGGCGGGCCGTCGTGGAGGCAGCCCTCGGGCGGGGCTGGGACGTCACCGTCTTCCACCGGGGCAGGCACGCGGCCCCGCCGGGCGTCCGCGAGGTGCTGGGCGACCGCACCGCGCCACAGGGTCCCGACGGACCCCGCGGGCTCGGCGGACTGGCTGACGGCGTCTGGGACGCCGTCGTCGACACCTGGTCGGCGGCGCCCCGGGCTGTGCGGGACGCCGCGCGACTGCTGCGGGGCCGCGCCGGGCGGTACGTGTACGTGTCGAGCTGCTCGGTGTACGCCTGGGCCCCGCCCGCCGGGTACACCGAGGACGCGCCGCTCGTCGAGGGCGCCGGGGCCGGCGCGGACCACACCGACTACGCCCGCGACAAACGGGGCGGTGAGCTGGCCGTCGTGGAGTCCTTCGGCGCGGAGCGCTCGCTGCTGGTGCGGGCCGGCCTGCTGCTCGGGCCGTACGAGAACGTCGGCCGCCTGCCCTGGTGGCTGACCCGGATCGCCCGTGGCGGGCCGGTGCTGGCGCCGGGGGCGCGCGAGCTGCCGGTGCAGTTCGTCGACGTCCGTGACCTCGCCGAGTGGATCCTGGACGGGGTGGAGGGGGAGCGCCGCGGCCCGTACAACCTGACCGGTCCCCGCGGGCACACCACCATGGGTGAGCTGCTTGACGCGTGCGTGCGGGTGACCGGCGTCGCGGCCGAACTGCGCTGGACCGCGCCCGAGGTGGTGCTGGGGGCGGGGATCGAGCCGTGGAGCGGATTGCCGGTGTGGGTGCCGCCGGGCAGCGAGCTGCACGACGCCCTGCACAGCGCGGACGTGTCCCGCGCGCTGGCCGCCGGGCTGCGCTGCCGTCCGGCCGGCGAGACCGTGACCGATACCTGGCGCTGGCTGCGGCGGATCGGCGGAACGGCCCCCCACCGCCCGGACCGGCCACCGGTTGGCCTCGATCCGGAAACGGAGGCGAAGGTGTTGGCGGGCGACGGGGTGTAGGCCCGGGGGGGGGGCGGTGGGTGAGGGTGTATCTGGGTACACCCCCCGGCCGGGGGGCTCGGGCCAGTGACCGTCGTGCTCGGCTCCTCCAGACTGGCGCCATGACCATCGAGACCAGCGACATCCGTGGCGGCACCGAGGGGATCGGGCAGGGGGGCGCGGTCGTGCGGGCCGCGGTGCGCGGGCTGGCGCTGGCCCTCGTGTCCCTGCCGGGCGCGGTGCTCTGCTTCACCCTCTCCCTCGTGTCCATCGCGCTGATACCGATCGGCGTCGGCATCGTCACCACCCCCTGGGTCCTCACCGGCGTGCGGGCGTTCGCGGACTGGCGGCGGGTGCTGGCGGCCGAGTGGGGCGGCGTGCGGATCCCGCCGGCGTACCGGCCGCTGCCGGAGGACGCCAATCCGTGGGCCCGCACCTTCGGGATGCTGGGCGATCCGGCGACCTGGCGGGATCTGCGGTGGCTGCCGGTGGACATGACGGCGGGGTTCGTGACCGCGCTGCTGCCGGCCGCGCTGTTCCTCTATCCGCTGGAGGGGTTCGCCCTCGCGATCGGGCTGTGGCGGGTCTTCCCGGACGGCTACTGGTACGGGTTCGTGCCGGTGACCGGCCAGGCCTCCGCGTTCGGCGCCGCGGCCCTGGCCGCCGTACTGCTGCTGTTCGGACATCACTTCACGCCCCGCCTGCTGGCCGCGCACTTCGCGCTCACCCGGGCCGTCCTCGGCTCCCGGCAGGGCGAACTGGCCGAGCGGGTGCGGGTGCTGACCGAGACCCGGCAGGTCGCCGTGGACTCCTCGGCCGCCGAGCTGCGCCGTATCGAGCGGAATCTGCACGACGGCGCGCAGGCCCGGCTCGTCGCGATGGGCATGGACCTGGGGACCGTCGAGATGCTGCTGGACAAGGACCCGGCCAAGGCGAAGGAGCTGCTCGCCGCGGCCCGCCGGTCCTCCGCCGAAGCCCTGGCGGAGCTGCGCGACCTGGTGCGCGGCATCCATCCACCGGTGCTCGCCGAGCGCGGGCTCGGGGACGCGGTGCGGGCGCTGGCACTGCGGCTGCCCGTCGCCACGGAGGTCACGGTGGAACTGGAAGGGCGCGCGCAGCCACCGGTCGAGTCGGCGGCGTACTTCGCCGTCAGTGAGGTGCTCACCAACGCCGTCAAGCACGCGGACGCCGACCGGGTCTGGATCGACGTGCACCACGCCGACGGGATGCTGCGGATCGCGGTGACCGACAACGGCAAGGGCGGCGCGGTGATCGGGGCGGGTTCGGGGCTGGCCGGGGTGGAGCAGCGGCTCGGTACATTCGACGGTGTCCTGGCCGTCAGCTCTCCGGCGGGCGGCCCCACCATGGTCACCCTGGAGCTCCCGTGCGCGTTGTCCTAGCCGAAGACCTGTTCCTGCTGCGCGACGGGCTGGTCCGGCTGCTCGAGGCCTACGACTTCGAGATCGCGGCGGCCGTGGAGAGCGGGCCCGAGCTGGACCGGGCGCTGGCCGAGCTGAAGCCGGACGTGGCGGTGGTGGACGTCCGGCTGCCGCCCACGCACAGCGACGAGGGCCTGCAGTGCGCGCTGCGGGCCCGCAGGGACCGGCCCGGGCTGCCGGTGCTGGTGCTCTCGCAGCACGTGGAGCAGCTGTACGCCCGCGAGCTGCTCACGGACGGCAGCGGCGGGGTGGGCTACCTGCTGAAGGACCGGGTGTTCGACGCGGACCAGTTCGTGGACGCCGTACGACGGGTCGCGGCGGGCGGCACGGCGATGGACCCGCAGGTCATCCAGCAGTTGCTGGCCCGGCGGGCGGCCGACGACCGGCCGCTCGGCCGGCTGACGCCGCGCGAGCGGGAGGTGCTGGAGCTGATGGCGCAGGGCCGGTCCAACGCGGCGATCGCGGCGCATCTGGTGGTGACGGAACGGGCGATCGCCAAGCACACCTCCAACATCTTCGCCAAACTGGGCCTGGAGGTGTCCGACGACGACAACCGCCGCGTGCTGGCGGTTCTCGCGTATCTCGACCACGGTCGCTGAAAGCGGTCGCGCTCATTCACTCGCCGTGGACGGCCCGCAACTCCTGGTGCTCCAGGGGCTGTTGGTCGCACGGAGTCCTCACGAACTTCTCAACTATTTCCGGGACGGCTGAACACCCGTGGGTCGCGCCACGTATCTGAGGGAGCCGCTTCACTCCTGTCGGGCGCCTCGATGCTGCCCCGCAAGGAAGTCAGAGGAGTTCCATGGGACGCAACACACGAAAACGCCGTACGCCGCTGGCCACCAAGGCCATTGCCGCATCGGCGGCCCTAGCGCTCGGTGGGGGCGGGCTTGTCTGGGCCAACTTCTATGCCTCGGCTCACGAGGACGACGGCTGGTCGAACCGGACGAAGGCGACCGCGGCCCAGGTGGCCACGATCGACTGCCCCGACGTCGGCCAGGAGATCTCCGAGGTGCCGGACCAGGCCCGTGGGGAGGTGGACGGCGAACTCGCGACGCTCGACCAGCAGATCACCGAGGCCTACCAGCGACTCGCGGCCACGCGGGACGCGCAGGTGAGGGACGGGAGCTACGTCCAGAACACCATCCTCGGCCCGCTCAAGGACCGGCGGCAGGTGATCATCGACCGCATCCAGCTGGAGATCAACCGGGCCGGCGGCAGCGCCTCCGAGCAGCTGGACAACCTGTCCCCCTGCACCGGAAAGCCCGCCGAGACCACCGACGGCCAGCAGGGTGACGGTCAGCAGGGCGACGGCCAGAACGGTGACGGCCAGCAGGACGGCGGGGACCAGAACGGCGACGGCCAGCAGGACGGCGGGGACCAGAACCAGGGCGGCGACGGCCAGCAGGGCAACGGCGGCCAGGCCGGCAACGGTCCGGTGGCCGCGGACTTCCAGGACATCACCACCGTCCAGCCGAACTCCCGCAACCTTCCGAACGGGCTCGCCGCGAACGGCAGGGGCGGTTCGAGGGGCAGCTTCACCACGAAGTGCGGCACGAACTCGAACGACAACCACAACACCGACAACGTGATCGTCGCCCCTGGTGTCACCAACGGCGCCCACCACCTGCACGACTACGTCGGCAACCAGAACAACGACGCGTTCGCGAGCGACGAGGACCTGGCGGCGGCCGACACCACCTGCCAGAACCAGGGCGACAGGTCGTCGTACTTCTGGCCGGTGCTGCGTCTGCAGGACGGTTCGCAGGACTTCGACCAGAACAACGCCGGCGGCGGCACCGAGGGCAACGTGGGCAAGATCCTGGAGCCCAAGGCCGCCGAGCTCAAGTTCGTCGGCAACAGGACCAGCCGGGTCGTCGCGATGCCGCGGGCCCTGCGCATCATCACCGGTGACGCCAAGGCCTTCGTCAACGGCCTCGCGAACGCCAACACCGCGTGGACCTGCACCGGCTTCGAGGACCGCCAGCTGACGGACAAGTACCCGCTCTGCCCCGACGGCAGCGACGTCGTGCGGCTGTCCAAGTTCCAGAGCTGCTGGGACGGCCAGAACACCGACAGCGCCAACCACCGCACGCACGTGGCGTTCGTCCAGGCCAACGGGGCCTGCCCGAACGGCTTCCAGGCGATCCCCCAGCTCCAGGTCCGCCTGGTGTACGAGGTTCCGACGCCGACCATCGAGAACGGGGTGGTTCAGAACCCCTTCGCGGTGGACACCTTCCCGGAGCAGTTGCACAAGCCGATCACCGACCACAACGACTTCATCAACTTCTTCTCCCAGAGGACGATGAACAAGATGGTCAACTGCATCAACAGCGGCCGTAAGTGCCAGTGACGCGCCGATAGCACCACGAAAAAACCGGCGGCGGGAATGTCCCGCCGCCGGTCTTTTCGTGTGAGTGCGGAAGGTCAGTGACCGGCGTGCGTGGCCCCGCCGGACTTCTCGTGCACGGAGTGGTCGGTGCCCTCCTCGATCTCCCCGCCGAGCGTGGTCTGCAACGCCCGCACCACCGGTGTGTCACCCACGGCGACCCACTTGCGGCCGACCAGGTAGTGACCGCCGTAGTCCTTCGCCCCATTGATCCACTCCCGCTGACCCCGGTCCGTGGCGAAGGTCGCGAGGACGAACTTGCCGTCGGTGTTCTTGCAGATGGCCTGCCGGATCTCGTCCGCGTCGGTCTGCATGTTCGGCTCGCACCTCACCTCGGCGGCGAGGTGCTCCAGGCTGCCGGTCGCCGTCTCCGGTACGGCCGCCTGGTCGCCGTCCGAGCCGCAGCCCGCCAGCGCCAGCGCCGCCACGGCACCGCTCAGGGCGAGCATCGGTCGGGTCAGCCTCATCTGTTCCTCCGGTCGGTCTTGGAGCGGACGCACCTGCGCCTCAGTTCGATACGGCTGCGGCAGGCGCTGTGCTCAATGAGGCCGCCCCACCCGTTCGTCAACCCGAGCAGCCCACTCACCTGTGTGGCGGTGACCAACCGTCGATTCGCTCGTTCTGCTGAACGTGCAGTCACAGGATGTCGCCCCGCACCCCACGTCTTCCGCTTCCGACCCGGTCGTCGACGTCGAGCAGGCCGAGGCCGCGCTCGTCGAGCACTATCCGCGGCTGGTCCGTCTCGCCTACCTGGTGCTGCCGCCCGCCCTGGGCCGCAACCGGCGGGTGCTCACCGCGCATGCCCTCACCCAGCGCGCGCTGCCCCGCGGCCGCGCCGCGGCGTCGGTCATCCCGGCCCAGTCCACCGGCCGCGACGGCGATCCGGGCTACGCCTTCGTCCGGCTCCAGGTGCTGCGTACGGCACTGGAGGCGGGCCTGCCGCTCCGGCGCAAGGCGTGGCCCAAGCGGTCCCAGCTGCCGCCGCTGCTCCCCCAGGTGTGGGGCCTGCGGCTGTTCCCGCGCTCGGGCGGCGCCGACGAACTCGCGCTGGACCAGCACCTGTCCGCCCTCTCCGCGGCCGCCCGCGCCGCCTACGTCCTGCGGGGCCTGGAACGGCTCCCCGACAGCGACGTCCACCACATCCTGCGCACCGCGAATGTCGCCGACCCGGACGCCGCGCTCCAGGAGGCCGACGGCGTCCCGGTGCAGTACACGCTGCTCGACTCCCCCGAGTTCGACCCCTGCTCGCTCCAGGCCCGGCCCACCGATCTCATGCGCCGCCGCCAGCATCTGAAGGCCGCGCTCGCCGCCGCCGCGGCCGTCGCCGTGTGCGGGGCGCTGCTCGCACTGCCGGGCGACGGCTGGGGCCCGGACGGTGCCGCCGCGCCGCCGTACGCGCAGAACCCGGCGGCCCAGGCCGCCCTCGACCCAAGCAGGCTGCTGAAGGTCTCCCCCCTCGCCTGGCGGTCCGCCACCCGCACGGACTTCTCCGTCTGGCCCGCCCGCGGTGATCTCACCACCGACAGCACGCTGCTGCGCCGGGCGCTCGCCGTCTGGGCCCGCCCCGGTGAGACGGTTCAGGTCTCGGCGACCCCCGGCACCCCGTCCGGCGGTCCGGCCGGACCGCCGCAGCTGCTGTACGCCGGGCACGTCGACAACGCCCGCGTGGTGATCTTCTACGACGGTCTGCGCATCGCCCGCTACGCCGAGCCGAAGGACGGCACGGCGGGCGCCGCCCTCGACTTCGCCCGGGCCGACGGCGCGAGCCGGGTGGAGGCGAGCGCGGTGGTGCTGAACCGGACCGACGGCAACGTCCGCTACCTGACGGCGCCGTGGGTGAAGAAGGCGGCCGAGCGGGACCTGATGAAGCCAGCCGCCGGCGCGATGGACCTCGCCGTCTCGGGCGGCATGACCGCACCGCTGGCCAGCCCCGCCACCCAGTCCGGCACCTGCACCTCCTGGAACGTCCTCCAGCTCACCGACGACTCCGGCACGCGGCTGATGACCGACCTCGGCGAACTGGTCCCGGCCCGCCTCACCAACGGCCGCCCGGGCGCGCCGCACGACGCGGCGGGGGCGGAGGCGCTGCGCAGCTGGGCGCCGCTCGGCTGCTCGCTGGGCGGCCTGCGCGGGCAGGGCGTACGGTCGGTGAACGCCTGGCAGTACGCCGAGCAGCCGTTGCCCGACGCGAGCGGCACGGCCGCGTGGGTGTGCACACGCGGGGAGACCTGGCGGGGCGGCGGCGAGCGGGTGCTGGCGCAGTTCCACACGCCGGGCGGGACGTACGGGGCGGTCGCCGCGAAGGCCGAGAACGTGGCGGCGTGCGGGGCCCGCGATCCGCAGGTGCTGGCCGGAGTTCTGTGGAAGTCCGAGGCCGGGTCCTGGTACCTGCTGGCGGCGGGCAGCCGGGACACCGCGTCGATCAGTGCCACGGGCGGAGTGCGGCAGACCGCGCAGGGCAACCTCCTGGCGGCGAAGGCGAAGCAGGGCGCGGAGGCAGGGCTGAAGGGGACCCTGAAGGACGGCCGCACCATCAACGGCCTGCGTTAGCTGACATCGGCGTCAACAAGTCCCCGCACAGGGCTTCCACGGCGACTTGCCCGTCTTGAGCCGGTCTCCGGGCGGCCGCGGTCGCGGGCACTGCGGCTCCTGGTCACCTCGCGGGAGACTGCCACCGAGGGCGTCGTGCAACTGCGACCCGAAGGGTACGACTTGCCGCGCTGGGGGCCCGGGGCGCATCTGGACCTGCTGCTGCCGTCGGCGCTGGTGCGGCAGTAATCCCCCTGTGCGAGGACCCGGAGGACACCTCGTCGTACACCGTCGCCACCCGGCTGGTGGCGGCGGGTGCCGGAGGGCGAGGCCGAACCACCGGGACGAGCCGCTGACCGACGGGGAGGGGCGACTCGATGCTGATCTGGGTGTCGCGGGCACGAAGTGAGAGACTTGTGCTGGATATGTGAACGGTTCGGCAGGGCACTTGGATCAGTCCTGTCCGTTCGAGGCCGGATCCGATCGGTAAGGTGTCCGTATGTCTACCGGGGTTCGCCGCAGGATGGGTGTCGAGGAGCGGCGGCAGCAGTTGATCGGCGTCGCCCTCGAACTGTTCAGCCGCCGCTCGCCCGACGAGGTCTCCATCGACGAGATAGCGTCCGCCGCGGGCATCTCGCGCCCGCTGGTCTACCACTACTTCCCCGGGAAACTCAGCCTGTACGAGGCCGCGTTGCAGCGGGCGGCGGACGATCTGGCGGGCCGGTTCGTCGAACCGCACGAGGGTCCCCTCGGTGCCCGGCTGCGGCGGGTGATGCACCGCTTCTTCGACTTCGTGGACGACCACGGCCCCGGTTTCTCGGCGTTGATGCGCGGCGGCCCGGCGGGCGGCTCGTCGCGGACCAACGCGCTCATCGACGCGGTGCGGCAGGCGGCGTACGAGCAGATCATGTCGCATCTGGGCGTCACGGACCCGCCCGCGCGGCTGGAACTGGTCGTTCGCTCCTGGATCTCGCTGGCCGAGTCGACGGCGCTGATCTGGCTGGACGGCCGGCGCATCCCGCGCGAGGAACTGGAGTCCCAGCTCGTCAACGACTTCGCCGCGCTGGCCGCGGTGAGCGCGACCTACGACGAGGAGACGGCGACGCTGATCCGCCAGGTCCTGAAGGACGAGCCGGTGGACGGCCCCTTCACCGACCTGGCCGCCCGCCTGATCGCCCTGGCGTCCTAGCTCTCGAACTTGCGGTACGACGGGTCGAGGTCGCGTACCTCGGCGGAGGCGTGCAGGGTGCGGCTCGCGGCCGGCTTCACGTGCTGCCGCAGGAGTTCCAGTACGGCCTCGGTCAGCCGCGCCTTGGTGTCGTCGCTGCGGCCGGCCAGCAGTCCGACCGTGACGTGCACGACGGCGTGCCCCTCGGTCTCGTCCCCGACCGTGGTGACCTCGGTCGGGCGGAACTGCGTCTTGCACGCCGGCGGCTTCGCGGCGGCGATCTCCACGACAGCGGTGTGCAGGGCCCGCGCGAACGCGGGCCGGTCGAAGTCGTCCGCCAGGGTCGCGGAGTGGTCGACGGTGATCTGCGGCATGGGTGCTCCTGTTCTGCGTGGGACAGGAGCACCCTAGCCGCAGCGTCGGGTCAGCCCGTCCGGGTGAAGACGGCCACCGTCCGGCCCGGTACGGCGAACGTGCCGCCGTCGGGCTCGTACGACGCTCCCTTGACCACCGCGTCGGCGCCCTTGGCCTGTACCGGGTGCAGTCGGTAGCCGCTCCCGGCGAGCGCGGCGATGCGCTGTTCCTGGCGCTGCGGCGTCGCGTTGAACACGACGACCAGGTCACCGAGGCGCATGGTGATCACACCGGGCGTCTCGCCGGTGCCGGACAACGGGAAGGAAAGCTGCTCCTGGACCTCCCCGGCCGTGCGGAGGGAGAAGGCCCGCTCCGTCGTACGGATCCTCAACAGATCCCGGTACGCCGCCGAGGCCCCCTCGATCTGGGCGCACCCGACGCCGACCGAGCCCAGCAGCGGCTTGGCGTACGGCCACTTCGGCCCGTTGTCGGCGGCCGGCGGCAGCCCGCGGCCGAAGCCGTTGCCGTCGGCGCAGTTCCAGTGGATGGCGTTGAACCAGTCACCGCTGTCGTACGAGTTGCGGTCCAGCGACTTGGAGCGCAGCAGGTCGGTGCCCGCCTGGGAGAGGGACGGGCCCTGCGAGAGGGTGGCCGTGGCCATGGCGAGGACCTGCATCCGGGCCCGGTCGGCCGCGCCGGTGCCGGCCGGCAGCTTGAAGGCGAGTGCGTCGAACAGGGTTTCGTTGTCGTGGGCGTCCGCGTAGGCGAGAGCGTCACCGGGTGCCGCCGCGTATCCGGCGGGCCGGCCGTTGTAGTCCACCTCGGAGCCCTTGACCTGCCTGCCGCTGGTGTCCGTGAAGCGGTAACCGGCGAGATTGCCGGCGAGCCCGACCTTGATGAGGTCCTGGTAGTGCAGGAGGCGGGCCTTCTGCTCGGCCGAAGTTCCGTTGCTCGCCGAGGAGTTGGGTTCCGTGTAGAGACCGGACGCGAAGCCCTGGACGCCGGGGTCCTCGTCGAAGGGGCCGCCGCCGCGGACGGCGTCACGGGCCCGGTCGGAGAAGGTGGCGATCCCGGTGCCGGCCATGTTCTCCTGCGTGGCCTGCTCGAAGCGGGCGTCGTCGGCGATCTCCCCGAAGTTCCAGCCCTCGCCGTACAGGATGATCTCCTTGCCGTCGACGCCGTCCTTCTCCGGCGTCAGCGCGTCGAGGGCCTTGCGGACGGCGAGGATGTTGGCCTTCGGGTGGTGGCCCATGAGGTCGAAGCGGAAGCCGTCCACCTTGTACTGCTTGGCCCAGGTGACGATCGAGTCGACGACCAGCTTGCCCATCATGGCGTTCTCGGGGGCGGTGTTGGCGCAGCAGGTGCTGTTCGCGACCGAGCCGTCCGCGAGGAGCCGCTGGTAGTAGCCGGGCACGATCCGGTCGAGGACCGAGGTGTCGGCCTGGCCACTGGTGGCCGTGTGGTTGTAGACGACGTCCATGACGACCCGCAGGCCGTCGTCGTTGAGCGCCTTGACCATCCTGCGGAACTCGACGGTACGGGCCGTGCCGTCCGGGTCGGTGGCGTAGGAGCCCTCCGGGACCGTGTAGTGGAAGGGGTCGTAGCCCCAGTTGTAGGCGTCCTTCGCTGCGATCGCGGCGACGCACGCCTGCTGCCGCTCGGAGTCCGCCGGGAACGAGGCGAGGTCGCAGTCGACGCTCGCCTGGTCGGACTTCTTCTCGGGGATGGTGGCGATGTCGAAGGCGGGCAGGAGATGGACGTACGAGGTGCCGGACTCGGCGAGGCGGCGCAGGTGCTTGCTGCCGTCGCTCGACTTGTCGGTGAAGGCGAGATAGGTGCCGCGGTGCCCGGCCGTCCTGTCCTCGACGGAGAAGTCCCGGATGTGCAGCTCCTGGATCTGCGCGTCCCTCAGCGGGACGGCCTTGGGCTTGCGCAGTGACGTCCACCCGGCGGGCGTGAGGGAACGGTCGCCGAGGTCGGCGAGCAGGCTGCGCCGGGAGTCGGCGGTGAGGGCGAGCGAGTAGGGGTCGGTGACCTTGTTGGTGACGATCTCGCGGACGCCGGGGGCCCAGACCTTCACGACGTAGCGGTAGGGCTTGTTCTTCCAGGACGCGGCGCCGGTGACGGACCAGACTCCGGTGGTGCCGTCGCGCCGCATCGGCTTGAGCGAGCCGTCCAGTTCGAGGGAGACGGTCTGCGCCGTGGGCGCCCAGACGGACAGCGTCGGCCGGCCCTTGTGGAACGTCGGGCCGAGCGTCGCCTTCGTCGCGTCGTACAGATCGTCGAGCACGCCGGCGATCTGGACGCCGGTGGCGGCGAGCACGGCGCCGTTCGCGGCGCGCTGGGCGGCGACGAGCTGGCCGCGCAGGGCGTCACGGACCCGGTCGCGGTCCCGTGGGTCGACAGACCAGGCCGTGTGGTCCTTCAGATGGGGGAACTTGGCCTTCTGGGCGTCGGTGAGGGCGGTCCTGGACAGCCGGAGCCACTGCGCGTCGCCGCTGAGCGTGCCGTTCTCCGCCTTGATCGCACCGTCGCGCGAGAAGAGCAGCTGGGTGGACGCGGCCGCGTCGGAGCCGTTCCAGACGACCGTGTTCCGGTCGATCCAGATCGCCTTGGACGTCATCAGGTCGAGCGCGGCGGCGCTGCCCGCCGGCTGCGGCAGCAGGTACTTCTCCTGGCCGCTCAAGAGCCACACCTCGTGGCCGTTCGCCTTGAGGTCCAGCGACTGGTCGGTGGGCAGATCCTTCTCATCGCCCTTGTGGATGATGTAGCTGAGGTTGGTGGCACCCTCGGTGAGCGGTACCTCGAAGACCGCGCCATAGGAGTCAGTCTTCACCGGCATCAGGGGCTTCGACCAGTCGGTGGGCTGTGCGGCGCCCGTCCAGACGTGCAGTCCCCAGCCGTCGTAGGCGCCGTCGGCGCGGTGGTAGTGGAGCACCGCCTTGGACTTGTCCTGGGCCGGGTACTCCGGGCGCTCGCTGCGGACGGTCTCCTTGCCCTGCTCGATCCAGACCTCGCCGGTCTTCGTCA
Organism: Streptomyces sp. NPDC086077; assembly: GCF_040686175.1. Classification (NCBI taxonomy): domain Bacteria; kingdom Bacillati; phylum Actinomycetota; class Actinomycetes; order Kitasatosporales; family Streptomycetaceae; genus Streptomyces; species Streptomyces sp. NPDC086077. The sequence goes on from NZ_JBFBJT010000023.1 coordinate 14,290, forward strand.
GGTCGATGGTGCGGTCGGCGGCGACGTCCTTGTCGCCGTCCTTGTCGATGACGAGGAAGCCGACGCTGGAGGCGCCGGGCTTGAGCTTGACGTAGGCGAAGGCACCGTAGGCGTCGCGGCCGGTGAAGGGGTGGCTGTCCGGCCAGGTGGTCGACTCGCCGTCGGCGAGGTCGCCCCAGGCGTACAGGCCCCAGTCGGCGTAGTTCCCGTCGGGGCGGTTGTAGTGGACGATCGCATGGTCGCGCGAGGTGGCGGTGGGGGGCTGCTCGGTGGCCGGGGTGCCGGTGGTGCCGGTCGCCGTGGCGCTCGCCGTGCGGCCCTCGGAGTCGACGACGACCGCCTTGTAGCGCAGTGCGGTGCCGGGCTCGACGTCCTTGCCGATCGTGTGGGTGACCTTGTAGGGGGCGTGGTCGGCGGAGCCGAGGGTGCGCCACTTGCCGTTGCCGGTCTGGGCGGCGAAGACGACGCGGTTGCGGGCGCCGCCGTCGACGCCGGCGGTGAGCTCGACGGTGCCGGTGGCGCCGGGGGGCGGGGCCTGAAGGGTGATCACCGGTTCGGTGGCGGGGGCGGCGGGCCTGCCGGCCGCCTTCAGGACGATCGCCGAACCGGGCGGGACGGTGACGGTGAGCTTTCCGTCGGCGCCCGCCTTGGCGGAGGTCCTGGTGCCGTGGAGTGCGACGAACGTGGTGGCCGGGGTGTCGGTCGGGAAGGTGGCCGTCTTGGCCTCGTCGGCGTTGTTGAAGGCGACGACGTACTCCGTGCCGCTCTTCGCGTCCGTGCGGGAGACGGCGTAGACGCCGGGGCCGTCGGCCGCGTAGCGCTCGGTCTGTACGCCGTCGGCCAGGGCGGGGTGGGCCTTGCGGAGCCCCGCGAGAGCGCTGATCTGCCGGTAGAGCGGTGCTCCGGTGTCGTAGGCGTCGTCGGCGTGCGTACGGTCCGTGCCGAGCTGGTCGTCGTCGAGGTAGTCGGCGGTGCTGGAGGCGAACATCGTCTGGCGGGCGTCCTTGTCGCCGCCCGCGCCGGTGAAGCCCTGCTCGTCGCCGTAGTAGATCACCGGGTTGCCACGGCTGAGGAACATCAGCTCGTTGGCGAGCCTGGCCTTCCTCACCAGCTCGGCGTCGGTCGCGTCCGGGTCGTCCTGCTTCAGGAAGGTGCCGATGCGGCCCATGTCGTGGTTGCCGAGGAAGGTGACCTGCTCGTACGCGTTGGCCGTGCCGGTCGTGTACTTGTAGTCGTCACCGAAGACCGAGGCGAGCCGCTTCGCGCTGCCGCCCTGGGAGGCGTAGGCGCGGGCCGCGTCCTGGAAGGGGAAGTCGAGCGTGGAGTCGAGGCGGCCCTGGGTGACGTACGGCGAGGTCACCGACGTGTCGGCCGAGTAGACCTCGCCGAACATGAAGAAGTCGTCGCGTCCCCGCTGGGCGGCGTAGGAGTCGAGGGCGGTGGCCCACTGGGTCCAGAACTCCATGTTGACGTGCTTCACGGTGTCGATCCGGAAGCCGTCGATGTCGAAGTCCCGCACCCAGCGCTGGTAGATCCTCTCCATGCCCTCGACGACCTCGGGACGCTCCGTCCACAGGTCGTCCAGGCCGACGAAGTCGCCGTAGGTGGCGGACTCGCCGGCCCAGGTGGAGTCACCGCGGTTGTGGTACATGGCCGGGTCGTTGAGCCAGGACGGGACCTTCACGTTCCGCTTGGCGGCGGGGACGACGGGGGTGCGGGGGAAGGAGTCCCGGTCGACGGCGGGGAAGTCCCGCTTCCCGTCGGCATGGTCGGCGTCGTCGAAGGGCCTGCCGTCCTTGGTGAGGTACGGGAAGGCGCCCTTGGAGAGATAGTCGTAGGACTTCTCCTCGTGGTCGACGACGTCGGCGGTGTGGTTGGTGATGACGTCGAAGAAGACCTTCATGCCCTTGGCGTGGGCCTTGTCGATGAGGGTTTCGAGGTCCTCGTTGCTGCCGAAGTGCGGGTCGACCTGGGTGAAGTCGGTGATCCAGTAACCGTGGTAACCGGCGGAGGCGTTGCTGCCCTCGCCCTGCACCGGCTGGTTCTTGAAGATCGGGGCCAGCCAGATGGCGGTGGTGCCGAGGTCCTTGATGTAGTCGAGCTTGCGGGTCAGGCCCTTGAGGTCGCCACCCTGGTAGAAGCCCTTGTCGGTGGGGTCGTAGCCGGTCGTGAGGCGTGAACCGGTCAGTCCGCCCCGGTCGTTGCCCTTGTCCCCGTTGGCGAAACGGTCCGGCAGCACGAAGTAGAACTGCTCGCGGGTGAGGTCGTGCCGGGCGGGCTCGGCGGCGAGCCTCGCGTCCGACGGCGGTGGGGGCGGGGTGGCCGCCCGGGCGGCGAGGGGCTGGACGAGCGCGGCGGCAAGCGCGGCCACGGTGACGGCCGCGACCCGTCCGGCATGGGCGGTACGGCGCCTGCGGGGCGCCGGCCAACTCGATATCACGAGCGTGAACTCCTTGCGATTGCGGCTCTGTTGGGTCCGACCCCTGCGCCGCGGCACGGCATCGTCGCCGGGCGCCCGGCGCGACCGTATCGCTCACGAAAGGTTTACAGCAAGAGTGTTGAAACGCTTAGCAAGAAGTTTCAGCGAGACCCTCGGCAGTGGCCTCCGTCGTGGCCGGCTCGGTCAGCGCAGGTCCAGACGCATGAGGACGCGGGGATGCCCGGCCAGGACCGATGTGGTGCCGGCGGCGTGGGTGAAGCCGGCGCGGGCGAAGTCGACCGCGCCCGCGACGAGGGCGTGCGTGATGCCCCGCCTACGGTGGCCGGGGCGGACGCGGGCGCACCACAGCGACCAGACCGGCAGGTCGTCGACGTGCGGGATCTTGCGGTTGCGGGCGAAGGACGTGTCCGCGCGGGGCGCGACGGCGGCCCAGCCGACCGGTACGTCACCGTCGTGGGCGAGCACGCCGGGAGGGGGGTCCGCACGGCACAGGCCGGCGACGCTCCTCACCCGGGTCAGGTGCGGACCGTGGCGGCGGGCGGGGTCCAGCGGCGGGTGCGGGGCACCGCGCCGGAGACTCCGTAGTCCTTCCTCAGCTGTTCGGGGATGGCGTAGTGCATGACCCGTCCGCGGGTGAGGGACGACAGCTCCAGGATCGTGGTGAGGTGGCCCAGGCGGTCCAGGGCCCAGGCGCCCAGCGGTGAGCGGTCCTCGATCGTCTCCAGAACACCGAGCAGATGGGGCACGGCCCGCACGACGGTGTCCCACGGGGTGCGCGGCACCTGGAGCCAGTCGGCACAGGTGTCGCCGACGAGATGGCGGATGAGGGCGGAGACGATCGGGTCGAAGAGAGTGCCGGGCACGACCTCCTCGTAGAGGTCGATCAACTGCCGGGTCAGACGCGCGCCCTCCTCGGACGGCCCCATGTGGCGCACCATGTAGAGATCGAGGAACCGGCGGGCATCCAACAGGGTCCTCGGTACGGCGTCCTGGTCGACGCCGAGCATGGCACCGACGACGCGCCAGGCGTAGTAGTAGGCCTCAGCGCCCTCCACCGACATGTGGATGCCGAGGCGGTGCAGGCTGTCCAGCACCAGCAGGGAGAAGAACATCTGCCCGCCGATCATGTCCTCCTGGCAGATCGGCGTGCCGAGCGCGCCGACGTCCCACCGGTCCTCGCGCACCAGGTGATGGCGGATGGCGGCATGCAGGAGTCGGACCTTCTGCGCGGCGGGGATGAAGCGGCTGCCGGACTCGAAGGCGCCGGGCTGCATCAGATGGACGGTGAACTGGCCGGTCTCCGCCATCCGTTTGGAGGGGTACTCCAGCCCGTGCGTGGCCGACAGCAGCCGCGCCACGTGCGGGACGACGTAGCAGGCGGGCATGGAGGCGAAGGACAGGGCGGTGGAGATGTGGACGTTGTTGTCGATGAAGAACAGCCGGGCCTTCTCCATCTCCCCCCAGTCGACCCAGGCCGGCGGGGCACTCGTGGCCTGCAGATACTCCCGGGCGACGGCGGGCAGCCCGTCCGGCAGCGGGGCGCCGGCGGTGGAGACGTAGCGCATCAGCGTGTTGAACTTGCCCACCTCCCCGCGCTCGAAGAGCGTGGCGACGGTGGCGTCGGCCAGCTCGTCCCCGGCCCGCCGCAGGGCGTTCATCGATGCCTCGGTGCAGTTCATGGCAGGGCTCCTGGAGTTCAGAACGGGCGGACCGCGGCCGAGTGCGCCAGCTCGGTCAGGGCGACGGCGGCGTGCGGCGGGACATCCAGCTCGTGGAGGGCGCCGAGGGCTTCCTCGACCCGTGCGGCGATCATGTTCTCGACCCGGTCGGGCGCCTTCAGCCGGCGCATCACCTCACGCACGGCGTGCAGGCCGTCCTCGTCCAGGTCACGCCGGCCCAGCAGGGCGCGCAGCCGCTCCCGGTCGGCGTCCCGGGCGAGGCGCCACGTCTCCGCCAGCAGGGCGGTGGGCCGGTGGCCGCGTACGTCGTCGGTGCCCGCCTTGCCGGTCCGCTCCGGGTCACCGAACAGGCCCAGCAGGTCGTCCCGCAGCTGGAACGCCTCGCCCAGCGGCAGGCCGTAGGCGGAGCAGCCCTCGCGCAGCCGCTCGCCCGCACCGCCCAGCGCGCCGCCGATCAGCAGGGGCTGTTCGACGGTGTACTTGGCGGTCTTGTACCGGATCACCTTCAGCGACGCCGCGGTGTCCGGCTCGGCTCCGGTCCGCAGGATCTCCAGGCACTCCCCGGCGATCAGCTCCCGGGCCAGCACCGACCACAACGGCCGGGCCCGCGCGAGGTACGCGGCGGGCAGTCCGCTGGTGGTGAACAGCTGACCGGCCAGGCCCGTCAGCAGATCCCCGACCAGCATCGCGAGCGACCTGGCGGCGGCGACGGCGCGTGGGCGACGGCGTACCGCGCCACGCAGGGCGATGTGCGCGGTGGGCCGGCCGTGCCGCAGGGGGCTGTCGTCGATGAGGTCGTCGTGGACGACGGCGGCGGCGTGCACCAGCTCCATGGAGGCCGCGGCCCGCACCAGCGCGTCGCTGTCCGGCTGACCCGCCGCGCGCCAGCCCCAGTAGCAGAACGCGGCCCGCAGCCGCTTGCCGTCGGCGACCACGGCCTCCAGCTGGTCGGCCACGGGGCCGAGGGCCGGATCGATCGCCGCGAAACGCCCGGCCTCCTCGGCGACGAACAGGTGCAGGACCTCGTCGACGCGGGCCTTGAACGCCGCCGGCTCCCACCGGTCAGACGTCATCGGCGGGCCGTCGCTTCAGGGCCTGCCGGGCGAGGATCTCCAGATGGGCCGGCGGCACGGCCGCGCACCGGTCCAGCGCCAGGCGTCCCCGCGCCATCAGGTCGTTCCCGGCCTCGGCCGCCAGCTCGGCGCCGTCCGATCGGCGCAACAGGCCCCGTACGGTGCCGAGGGCGGCCCCCATCGTGCTCACCGCCAGATCGGCCAGCCCGGCCACCAGGAGGACCGCCCGCTCCTCGGGGCCCCCGCCTCGTCCCGCATGCTGCGTCATGCCACTCCCCACCCCAGCACTTCGCGCGGCGCCGGTCACGCGCCGCCCTTCCCAGCTTCGCGAGAGGCCGGGAGCGGGAGAGGGGAAACTCACGATCGGGTGAGCGGATCGCTCGACCGTACGGATCGCCGGCGCACGGTGAGGGGCGACCGGTGGACACCGACCGCCCCTCACCTCACCTCATGTCACCTCATGTCACCTCAGCAACCGGGCTTGCCCGCGTGGATCGCGAGCGCCGTGTTGCCGCCCAGGGTCGCCGTGAGCTGGCCGGAGCCGTTCACCGTCACCGTCGTGTTGTTCTGGACGTTGCAGTACGTCCCCGCCGGCAGCGACGTCTGGTACGTGCGGGTCAGCGAGCCGGACTCGTGGTTGATCGCCACGAAGCCCTTGCTGCCCCGTCCGAAGGCGATCGCGTCGCCGCCGTTGTCCCACCAGTTCGTCACCGACTGGCCCCGGGTCGCGTTGCGGAAGGCGACCATGCGCTGGATCTCGGGCCAGGCGTGCTGGCACTTCCAGCCGTTCTGCCAGCAGGCGTCGACCCGTCCGCCGTTCGGCGGTCCGGCGTCGTGGTCGGTGAACTCGTAGCCGGAGTTGATGTCGGGCGCGCCGTAGGGCCAGGCCAGCATGAAGACGTTGGCGAGGGTGTAGTTGGCGTTGTCCTTGTAGCTGAGCGTGGAGCCGTTGCGCTCGGTGTCGTGGTTGTCGACGAAGACACCGGAGACGCCGCTGCTCATGTAGCCCCAGCCCTCGCCGTAGTTCTTGAGGTAGGCGAGGTTCTCGTTGTTGAAGACGCGCTTGAGGTCGTAGGCGTAACGGAACTCCTGGACGTCGCCGTTGCGGGTGTACTCGGTCGGCTGGACCGCCTCCCCGCTGCCGAAGATGACCTCCTGCTTCCAGTAGACGGAGGGATTGCTCAGCCGGGACTTGATGTCGGCCAGGTCGGCCGTCGGCATGTGCTTGGCCGCGTCGATGCGGAAGCCGTCGACGCCGAGGGAGAGCAGGTCGTTCATGTAGCGGGCGAGGGCGGAGCGGACGTACTCCTCGCCCGTGTCCAGGTCGGCGAGGCCGACCAGTTCGCAGTGCTGGACGTTCCAGCGGTCCTGGTAGTTGGAGATCTGCCCGGTGCAGTCGTCGAAGTCGAAGGACGAGTACAGGCCCGGGTAGTTGTACTTCGTGTACGACGAGCCGCCGGTGCCCGTGCCGTTCCCCGCCGCCATGTGGTTGACGACCGTGTCGACGACCACCTTCACGCCGGCCGCGTGGCAGCTGTCGACCATGTTCCGGAAGGCCGCGCGGTCGCCGAGCCGCCCGGCGATCCGGTAGCTGACCGGCTGGTAGGAGGTCCACCACTGCGGGCCTTGTATGTGCTCGGCGGGCGGGGACACCTGCACGTAGCCGTACCCGGCGGGGCCGAGGGTGGTGGTGCACTCGCGGGCGACCGAGGCGAAGTTCCACTCGAACAGGACGGCGGTGACGTCCTTGGTGCCGGGCGGGGAGGCCTGCGCCTCGGTCGGGTGCATGACAAGGGTGGACGCGGTGACGGCGGCTGCGAGGGCGGCCGCCCAGGGGAGGGTTCTGCGTGCCATGTGGGGTTCCTTCACCGTTGAAGGCTCTTGCTGAAAACTTTCAACCATCTTGCGGTGACGGAGATGTTAAAGGCCCGCCGCCCGAATGGGCAGCGGGCCGAGCCAAGTTGAATGAAAAATCTTGCGAGAGGACTTTCAGGGAGCCGGCGGCCTCAGGAGGTCGTCGTCCACCAGACCGTGGTGTCGGCCGGCACCTTCACCTCGTCGTGCACCTCGTCCACCGCGCCGCTGGCGAGCAGCAGCCGGCCGTAGGCCGGAGTCGTCACCGACTCCCCAGCGGTGTTGGCGACGCACACGAACTCCCCGCGTCTGAAGGCGAGCACGCCCTCCGGCGCCTTGAGCCACTCGACCGCCTCCCCCGCGCCGAGGTCGGCCTGCGCGCGGCGCGCGGCGAGCGCGGCCCGGTACAGCTCCAGCGTCGAACCGGCCACGCCCTCCTGCGCCGCCACGCTCAGCTCGCCCCACTCGGGCGGCTGCGGCAGCCAGCTGCCCCCGCTGCCGAATCCGTACGACGACCCGGTGCGCGTCCACGGGATCGGCACCCGGCAGCCGTCGCGGAAACCGTCCTGCCCCGCGCCGCGGAAGTACGCCGGGTCCTGGCGCACCTCGTCCGGCAGGTCGACGACGTCCGGGAGGCCCAGCTCCTCGCCCTGGTAGATGTACGCCGACCCGGGCAGCGCCAGCATCAGCAGCGTGGCCGCCCGGGCCCGCCGCAGCCCCAGGTCACGGTCACCGGCCTCGCGGATCTGGGTGCCGAGACCGGGCGGGTTGGCGAAGCGGGTGGCGTGCCGGGTGACGTCGTGGTTGGACAGCACCCAGGTGGCGGGGGCCCCGACCGGGCGCATCGCCTCCAGGGTGCGATCGATGACCGTGCGCAGCTCCTTCGCGTCCCAGTCCGTGCTCAGGTACTGGAAGTTGAAGGCCTGGTGCAGCTCGTCGGGGCGGACGTAGTGCGCGGTGCGCTCGACGGTCGGCGTCCAGGCCTCGGCGACGAAGATCCGCTCGCCCGCGTACTCGTCGAGGACCAGTCGCCACTGCCGGTAGATCTCGTGCACACCGTCCTGGTCGAAGAACGGCATGACATCGTTGCCCAGCAGTTTCAGCTGGTCGTGGTCGCCGAGGTCCGGCAGGCCGTCCGCCTTGACCAGGCCGTGCGCCACGTCGATGCGGAAGCCGTCCACGCCCATGTCGAGCCAGAAGCGCAGGATGGAGCGGAACTCGTCGCCGACCGCCGGGTGGTCCCAGTTGAAGTCCGGCTGCTCGGGCGCGAAGAGGTGCAGGTACCACTCGCCGGGCGTGCCGTCCGGCTCGGTAACCCGCGTCCAGGCGGGGCCGCCGAAGATGGACTCCCAGTCGTTGGGCGGCAGTTCTCCGTTCTTCCCCTTGCCCGGGCGGAAGTGGTAGCGCTCGCGCAGCGGGGAGCCGGGGCCCTCCGAGACGGCGCGTTTGAACCATTCGTGCTGGTCGGAGGAGTGGTTGGGCACCAGGTCGACGATGACGCGCAGGCCCAGCCCGTGCGCGTCGCGGATCAGCGCGTCGGCGTCCAGGAGGTTGCCGAACATGGGGTCGACGGCGCGGTAGTCGGCGACGTCGTATCCGGCGTCGGCCTGCGGGGAGGCGTAGAAGGGACTCAGCCACACGGCGTCCACGCCGAGGTCGCGCAGATACGGGAGGCGGGAGCGTACGCCTTCCAGGTCGCCCATGCCGTCGCCGTTGCTGTCGGCGAAGCTGCGCGGATAGACCTGGTAGATCACCGCGTCCCGCCACCAGTCGCGGCGCTTGGCGACGGTGGCGACGGCGGAGTTCGGTGCCGGGTCGGCAGTGTGCTGGCTCATGGCGTCCTTGATGTGTAACCGACTTGAGGTCATGGAGGCGTGGGTACGGCGGCGAGGGCGGGGTGGGGTGGGGTGACGAGGCGGCCGCGGTGCCGGCGGGGTCGGAGAGGCACCGCGGCCGCCACCCGCGCCGAACAGGGCGCGGGGGTCTCGAGGTGAGGGGCGTCAGCCCTTCGTGCCACCTGCGGTGAGACCGGTCACCAGGTTCTTCTGCACGAGGTAGAAGAACGCCGAGACCGGTATCGCGATCAGTACGGCGGTGGCGGCCATCAGGTTGCGCTGGGCGTCGTGCTCGCTGACGAAGCTCTGCAGACCGACCGCGAACGTGTACTTCTCGTCGTCCAGAAGGAACGTGGTGGCGAAGGCGACCTCGCCGAACGCGGTGATGAAGCTGTAGAACGCCGCCACCGCGAGGCCCGGCCGGGCGAGCGGCAGGATCAGCCGCAGGAAGGTGCCGAACGGGGACAGTCCGTCGACGCGTCCCGCCTCGTCGATCTCGAAGGGGATGGTGTCGAAGTACCCCTTGAGCAGCCATGCGCAGTACGGCACGGCGGTCGAGCAGTAGACGAGGATCAGGCCGAGGTAGGTGTCGATGAGCTGGAGCTCCGACAGGATCTGGTACATCGGCACGATCAGCACGGCGATCGGGAACATCTGGGTGACCAGCAGCACCCACATGAACTTCCGGTAGCCGGGGAAGCGCATCCGGGACACCGCGTAGCCGGTGGTGGCGGCGATGATCACGCCGATGAACGTGGTGCCCAGCGAGACGACGAGCGAGCTCTTCAGCCAGTCGAAGAAGTTCGTCTCCGTGAGGACGAACGAGTAGTTGTCGAAGGTCATCTTCCCCCAGATGCGCCCGGGGTGCAGATAGTCGTCCTTGTCTGGGCCGAGGGACAGGTAGACCAGCCAGGCGATCGGGAACAGCGCGATCAGGCTGGCGAAGGTCAGCGTGCCGTGCGAGGCGAGGGTCCCGAGGAGGCCGGGCTCGCCGCGCCGGCGCGTCCGGCGCGCCGGGGCGGGAGAGGGGGCCTGGTCCGCGGCGGCGGACTTCTGAACGGTCGTGGTGCTCATGGGGACTCCTGCCTCAGATCGCGAGCTGCTGGTCATTGCGGTTCAGCCAGCGGCGGTAGACGGAGGTGAAGACGATCAGGATGGCCAGCAGCAGGATGCCGTAGGCGGCGGACTGTGCGAAGTCGCGTGGCTGCTGTCCGAAGCCCAGGTAGTACGCCCAGGTGACGAGGATCTGGGCATCCGGAGCAGTGGTGCCGAACAACAGGAAGATCACCGCGAACTGGTTGAAGGTCCAGATCACGCCGAGCAGCACGACGGTGGAGCTGACCGAGCGCAGGCCCGGCAGGGTGACGTACCGGAAGCGCTGCCAGGCGCTCGCGCCGTCCATCTCCGCCGCCTCGTAGAGCGTGGTGTCGATGGACTGCAGGCCGCCGAGGAGCGAGACCATCATGAACGGCACACCGCACCACGTGTTGACCATGATCGCGGCGAATCGCTGCCAGAAGGTGTCCTCCAGCCACAGCGGGGCCGGCAGGTGCAGGAACTCCAGGGCGGAGTTGATGATGCCGCCGTCGGCGAGCATGAAGCGCCAGCCGAAGACGGTGACGAAGGTGGGCACGGCCCAGGGCAGGACCATGATCAGCCGGTAGAGGGTGCGGCCGCGCAGCTTCTGGTTGAGCAGCAGGGCCAGGCCCAGGCCGATGGAGAAGTGCAGCCCGACGCAGGTCGCCGTCCACACGATCGTCCAGATGAAGTGCGACCAGAAGCGCTCGTAGGCGGTCTCACCCCACAGGATGTCCGCGTAGTTGTCGAAGCCGATGAACTTGTACGTGGCCTCGATCTCGTTGACGCCGATCGTGCGCCCCGTGTTGAGGCTGTTGGCGTCCGTGAGCGTGAGGTAGAGACCGTATGCCAGCGGATACAGGACCAGGACGCCGAGCACGACGACCACGGGGGCGATCATCGCGTAGGCGTACCAGTGCTTCTGGTAGCTGCGCCTCAGGCGCTGGACGGCGACTGTCATGGTTCGACAACCTTCGTATGGGTCTGCGGATCAAGGGGCGTGACGCACAGGCCGGTGGCCGCCGGGTCCGTCCCCCCTGGGACGGCGGACCCGGCGGCCACGCGGTGATCACTTGGCGAAGTCCGGCACCAGCTTGGCGATGGCGGTCTCGGCGTTGCTCAGCCCCTTGTCCAGGGACTCCTTGCCACCGGCGACCTTGGGCAGCTCGGTGTCGAGCGGACCCCACAGCGAGCTGTACTCGGGCAGCGCCGGGCGCGGCTGCGCGGCGGCGAGGACGCCCTGGTAGCCGGCGATGCCCGGGTCAGCCTTGACCGCGGCGGTGTAGGCGTCGTCGCGGGTGGGCAGCGTGGAGTTCTTCAGGGCGATGGTCTCCTGGGCCTTCGCCGAGGTCATGAAGTTGACGAACTTCAGCGCGGCCTTCTGGTGGGCCTCGTCGGAGCCGGCGTACACGGAGAGGTTGTGGCCGCCGGTCGGGGCGCCCGCCTTGCCGGTGGAGCCCGCCGGGACGGTGGCGATGCCCAGGTTCTGCTTGTCCTTGAACGCGGAACCCTTGTAGAAGTTCGTGATCTCCCAGGGGCCCTGGATGATCGCGGCGACCTTGCCGTTGACGAACGCGTCCTGGATGTGGGCGTAGGCGTCGGCGGTGGTGTCGGCCTTGTGCAGGCCCTTGCCTTCGAAGAGACCCAGCCAGGTCTCGTAGGCTTTCTGCGCCTCGGGCGACTTGACGGTGATCTTCTTGGCGTCGGCGTCGACGGTGTCCGTGCCCTCGCCGTAGAGGAACGACTGGGCGTAGTAGGCCTGGGTGGAGCCCCAGTAGCCGTCCACTCCGGTCTTCGTCTTGATGGTGGCGGCGGCCTTCTTCAGGTCGTCCCAGGTCTTGGGGGCCTCGACGCCGGCCTCGGCGAAGAGCTCCTTGTTGTAGACCAGCGCCAGCGTGTCCGTGGTGAAGGGCACACCGTAGGTCTTGCCCTCGAACTTGGCCTGCTCGATCAGGCTGGACTGGAACTTGTCCTGCTCGGCGAGGGCGTCCGTGCCGTCCAGCGGCAGGAAGTAGCCCTTCTTGGCGAAGGCGGGCGTCCAGCCGACCTCGGAGCGCAGGATGTCCGGGGCGCCCTTGGAGCCGGCGGCCGTGTCGAACTTGTTCTGCGCCTGGTCGAAGGGCACGTTGACGTACTTGACCTTGATGTCCTTGTTGGCGGCCTCGAACTCCTTGACCAAGGCCTGGTACGTCGGTGCCTCGTTGGTGGCGTTGGAGGTGTCCCACCAGGTGATGGTGACCGGGCCGTCGGCCGAGTCGCCGCTGTCGTCTCCGCCGCAGGCCGTCGCCGCGAGGGCGAGGGACGCCACCAGCGCGGTGGCCGCTATGCCACGCCGCATGAGTTCTCCTTGAGGGTGAAAGCCCGTGTTACCAGGGGTGGTCCCGTCCACCACCCCTGTCGACTTACCGACTGCGCCGTTGCCGCCGCCGGGCGACCGTGAACGTAACAGCGATGTAAGCGTTGCGAAAGACCTTGCAGAAAAAAAGTGCAAGGGCTCACTGAAGTTATCCGCACGTGACCCGCCGTCGACCGCTGTGAGACCGTTGTTCTACGGGGTTGAGCGGGCACGGACCGTGTTGTGCAAGACTCTGCAAGCTCTTGCCATCCGTTACCCGAAGGGACGCCATGCCGCAGCAACCGCCAGCGCGCCGGTCAACCGCCCGCACCCGGCGTCCGATTGGTGTGCAAGGCGACATACGGCCGGTACAGTCCAGTGCCGTGACCACACGGCTTGCCGACATCGCTGCTCAGGCGGGGGTGAGCGAAGCGACCGTCAGCCGCGTCCTCAACGGGAAGCCCGGCGTCGCCTCCACCACCCGCCAGTCCGTGCTGGCCGCACTCGACGTGCTCGGCTACGAGCGCCCGGTGCGGCTGCGCCAGCGCAGCGCGGGTCTGGTCGGCCTGATCACCCCGGAGCTGGAGAACCCGATATTCCCGGCCCTGGCGCAGGTCATCGGCCAGGCGCTGACCCGTCAGGGCTACACCCCGGTGCTGGCCACCCAGACTCCCGGTGGTTCCACCGAGGACGAGCTGACCGAGATGCTGGTCGACCGCGGCGTGGCCGGCATCATCTACGTCTCAGGGCTGCACGCCGACACCACCGCCGACATGCAGCGCTACGAGCAGCTGCGCGCGCAGGGCGTGCCCTTCGTGCTGGTGGACGGCTTCTCCCCGAAGGTGCAGGCGCCCTTCATCTCGCCGGACGACCGGGCGGCGATGACCCTGGCGGTCACCCACCTCGTCTCCCTCGGCCACACCCGGATCGGCCTGGCCCTCGGCCCGAAACGGTTCGTCCCCGTGCAGCGCAAGATCGAGGGCTTCGTCCGGGCGATGCAGGACCAGCTCGGCCTGAGCCAGGAGACCGTCGGGACGGAGCTCGTCCAGCACTCGCTGTACACCCTGGAGGGCGGCCAGGCCGCCGCCTCGGCTCTCATCGCCCGGGACTGCACGGCGGTGGTGTGCGCCAGCGACATGATGGCCCTCGGCGCCATACGCGCGGCCCGCCAGCAGGGCCTGGAGGTCCCGACGGACGTCTCCGTCGTGGGCTTCGACGACTCCCCGCTGATCGCCTTCACCGACCCGCCGCTCACGACCGTCCGCAAGCCGGTCCCGGCCATGGGTCAGGCAGCGGTGCGTACGTTGCTGGAGGAGGTCGGCGGGACGCCCGCGCCGCACAGCGAGTTCGTGTTCATGCCGGAGCTGGTGGTGCGCGGTTCCACCGCTTCGGCCCCTGGGGAGCGGAATCGTCCCTAGGTCGGAGAACCGCCGCCGCGCCTGGTACGCCGGGACGAGGCGGACGCCTTCCGCAGCCGTAGAACGGACGTGCTGAACCCCACCAGGGGATGATCGGAGGGGGAAGGCTTTTCTGGCAGACTCTGTGCCCATGGGTGAGACGACCGTGACGACACCGGAAGGCCGGGAAGAGGCCGTTCCGCAACCCGTCGCGGACGACATGGGGGCGGGTTTCCTGCGCCGGCTGCGGGCTCCGCGCCGGCCTCGGCTGTGGTTCGAGATCCTGTTGATCGCGGTGAGTTACTGGACCTACTCCCTGATCCGCAACGCGGTCCCGGAGCAGAAGGCCGAGGCGCTGCGCAACGCCGACTGGATCTGGCAGGCCGAGCAGCAGCTGGGCATCGCTGTCGAGCAGTCCGTCAACCACGCCGTGAACTCGGTGACTTGGCTCATCGTCGGCATGAACTACTACTACGCGACGCTGCACTTCATCGTCACCCTCGGTGTCCTCGTGTGGCTCTACCGAGGCCATCCCGGGCGCTACGCGGCGACCCGCACGGTGCTCTTCGCGACGACCGGTGTGGCGCTCGTCGGTTACTACCTGTATCCACTCGCCCCGCCTCGGCTGATGAACGGCGGCCACTTCGTCGACACGGTCATGGTCCATCAGACGTGGGGGTCGATGGCCTCCGGCGACCTGAAGACCATGTCCAACCAGTACGCCGCGATGCCGTCCATGCACATCGGCTGGTCCCTGTGGTGCGGGCTGACGATCTTCGCGCTGGCTACCGTGCCGTGGGTCCGGGTGCTGGGCCTGCTCTACCCGACGCTCACCCTCGTCGTCATCGTCGCCACCGCCAACCACTTCTGGCTGGACGCGGTCGGCGGCATGCTCTGTCTCGCCTTCGGCTACGGCGTGGCACGCGCCTGGTACGGAAGGCTGCCGCACGCGCTGCCGCGTGTGGCCCCGCACGGCAGACCACTGGTGCCGAGGCAGGCGTAGCGGGGGGTACCGCCCAGCTCCCCCGCCACCCGCTACCCCCCGTAGAACAGCGTGTCCACCACGGCCCGGGCCCGCCGGGCCGTACGCCGGTACGCGTCGAGCATGTCGCCCACGTGGCCCGGCCCGTACCCCAGGTAGCGCCCCACCGCCGCCAGCTCCCTCGCGTGCGAGGGGAAGGTGTCCCCGGCCCGGCCGCGCACCAGCATCACCGCGTTGCGGACGCGGGTCGCGAGCACCCACGCCTCGTCCAGGGTCCCGGCGTCCTCCGCGGAGATCAGCCCGGCCTCCCGCGCCGCCCCCAGGGCCTCGCGGGTCCGGGCGGTGCGCAGACCCGGCACCTCGTACCCGTGCCGCAGTTGCATCAGTTGGACGGTCCACTCCACGTCGGACAGCCCGCCCGGACCGATCTTGGTGTGCAGCTTGGGGTCGGCGCCCCGGGGCAGCCGCTCCGACTCCATGCGGGCCTTCAGCCGCCGGATCTCGCGTACGGCCTCGTCCCCGAGCCCCCGCTCCGGGTAGCGCAGCGGATCGATCAGCTCGACGAAGCGGCGGCCCAGGTCCTCGTCGCCGGCGACCGGTTCGGCGCGGAGCAGGGCCTGCGACTCCCAGACCAGGGACCAGCGGCGGTAGTACGCCTCGTACGATTTCAGGGTGCGCACCAGCGGTCCGGACTTGCCCTCCGGGCGCAGATCGGCGTCGATCAGCAGCGGCGGATCGGCACTCGGCAGTTGCAGCAGCCGGCGCATCTCGGAGACGACCCGGTTCGCGGCGTCGGACGCCTCCCGCTCGTCGGCGCCCTCCCGGGGCTCGTGCACGAACAGCACGTCCGCGTCGGAGCCGTAGCCCAGCTCGTGCCCGCCGAACCGCCCCATTCCGATCATGGTGAACCGGGTCGGCAGGGTGTCGCCCCAGCCGTCCCGCACGACCGCCCGCAAGGTGCCCGCCAGGGTGGCCGCCGTGAGGTCGGACACGGCCCCGCCGACCAGGTCCACCAGGGCGCCCTGGTCGGCCCCGGTGGGGTGGGCCTCGGTGCCGTAGGAGCCGACGATGTCCGCGGCGGCCGTCCGGAACAGCTCCCGGCGGCGTACGCCGCGGGCCGCCGCGACCGCCTGCTCGCCGCCGTCGGCGCGGCCGACCGCCGCGAGGATCTCCTGCTCCAGATGGGCACGCGGGCGGGGCTCCAGTCCCCCGCCGTCCCCGTCGCCCAGCAGGGCCACGGCCTCCGGGGCGCGCATCAGCAGGTCGGGGGCGAGCCGGCCGGCGGACAGCACGCGGGCGAGGTTCTCCGCCGCCGCGCCCTCGTCGCGCAGCAGCCGCAGATACCAGGGCGTCTTGCCCAGCGCGTCGGAGACGTTGCGGAAGTTGAGCAGTCCGGCGTCGGGGTCGGCGGAGTCCGCGAACCAGCCGAGGAGGACCGGCAGCAGGGTGCGCTGGATCGCCGCCTTGCGGCTGACGCCGGACGCCAGCGCCTCCAGATGCCGCAGCGCCGCCGCCGGGTCGGCGTACCCGAGCGCGACGAGCCGTTCGCGCGCCGCCTCGGCGCTCAACCGGGTCTCGCCCGGGGTGAGTTGTGCGACCGCGTCGAGCAGCGGCCGGTAGAAGAGCTTCTCGTGCAGCCGGCGTACGACGGCGGCGTGCCGCTTCCACTCCCGGTTCAGCTCGGCGACCGGATCGGCGCGCAGGCCCAGGGAGCGGCCGAGGCGCCGCTGGTCGGCCTCGGCCTCGGGGACGAGGTGGGTGCGGCGCAGCCGGGAGAGCTGGATGCGGTGCTCCATGGAGCGCAGGAAGCGGTACGCGTCCTCCAGCTGCGTGGCGTCGGCGCGGCCGACGTACCCGCCCGAGGCCAGCGCCCGCAGGGCCTTGAGGGTGGAGCCGCTGTGCAGGGAGGTGTCCGCCCGCCCGTGCACCAACTGCAGGAGCTGCACGGCGAATTCGACGTCGCGCAGCCCGCCCGGGCCGAGCTTCAGTTCGCGCTCGACCTCGGCGACCGGGATGTTCTCGATCACCCGGCGCCGCATCTTCTGCACATCGGCGACGAAGTTCTCGCGCTCGGCGGCCTGCCACACCAGGGGGCCGACGGCGGCGACGTACTCCTCGCCGAGTTCGAGGTCGCCGGCGACCGGCCGGGCCTTGAGCAGGGCCTGGAACTCCCAGGTCTTGGCCCAGCGCTGGTAGTAGGCGAGGTGGCTGCTGAGCGTGCGCACCAGCGGACCGTTTCTGCCCTCGGGGCGGAGGTTGGCGTCGACGGGCCAGATGGAGCCCTCGACGGTGGTCTCCGAGCAGATCCGCATCATGTGCGAGGCGAGCCGGGTGGCGGCCTGGAGCGCCTTGCCCTCGTCGGCGCCCTCGACGCCCTCCCCGACGAAGATGACGTCCACGTCGGAGACGTAATTCAGCTCGTTCCCCCCGCACTTGCCCATCGCGATCACCGCGAGCCGGCACATCGCGGCGTCGCCGGGCGCGTCGGACGAGGCCAGGGCGAGGGCGCGGCGCAGGGTCGCGGTGGCCAGGTCGGCGAGCTCGGCCGCGGTCTCCTCGATGTCGATCGTGCCGCACACGTCGCGGGCGGCGATGGAGAGCAGACAGCGCCGGTAGGCGACGCGCAGCGCGATGGGGTCGGCCGCCTCGGCGAGCCCCCGCTCGAACTCCGCGACCCCCCGGTGCAGGTCGCGCGGCTCGTAGGTGACCAGCGCCTGCCAGTCGCCGGAGTGGCGGGCGAGGTGGTCGGCGAGGGCGGCGGAGGCGCCGAGCACCCCGAGGAGCCGGTCGCGCAGGGGCTTGGAGGCGGTGAGGGTGTCGAGCAGTTCGCGGCGCGCGGTGGGGTCGGGCTGCGCCTCCAGCAGCCGCACCACGCCGTGCAGCGCGAGGTCGGGGTCGGCGGTGGCGCCCAGCGCCTCCAGCAGCACCGGATCGTCGCGGACGGCGTCGAGCCCGGCGCTGTCCAGCAGCCGCTCGGCGCCGGACGGGTCGGTGAAGCCGTGTCGCAGCAGCCGCGTGAAGGTACTGCTTCTGCGCCCCGGCGTCATCCTTCGCCCTCCCGTCGGGATCAACGTGGTACGAGCCGAGCCTAACCGGCCCGCCGGTGACAGGCGCCGATGAGTTCGGCCGCCGTACGGGGTCTGCACTGCCGCAGGGACATCCACGGCAGGAGGCAGCTCATGACCGGCAGCCGACCCCGGACCCGGCTCGACACGCGGTACAGCGACGGGACGGCCACCGCGACGCCCTGGCCCGAGGCCGAGGCACTGCTCAGGGACGCGGAGCTGTTCTGGATCTCGACGGTACGTCCGGACGGGCGGCCGCATGTGACGCCGCTGCCCGCGGTCTGGTCCGACGGCGCGCTGCACTTCTGCACCGGACCTCAGGAGCGCAAGGCCCGCAATCTGGCGGGGAACGCGCGTGTCGTCCTGACCACCGGCACCAACACCTGGGACAAGGGCTACGACCTGGTGGTCGAGGGCGAGGCCGTCCGCGTGCGGGACGAGGGCCGGCTGCGCGAGCTGGCGGCGGCCTGGGAGGCGAAGTACGGCGAGTTCTGGCACTTCGAGGTGCGCGGCGGCTGCTTCCACCACGGGCCAGGTCACGCTTATGTGTTCTCGGTGGCGCCGCGTACCGTTTTCGGCTTCGGTAAGGGTGAGCCGTTCAGCCAGACGCGTTGGCGATTCGACCTGGAGGAGCACTGATGGACTTCACTCTCGAAGTGATCCCGCTGCCGGTGAGCGACATCGACCGGGCCCGCGACTATTACCGGGACAAGGTCGGCTTCCACGTCGACATCGACCAGGAGGTCATGCCGGGCATGCGGATCGTCCAGCTGACTCCCCCCGGCTCCGGCTGCTCGATCGCCCTCGGCGACAGCATCTGGGACATGACCCAGGGCCAGACGAAGCCCGAGCCCGGCTCCTACCAGGGCCTCCAGCTCTGTGTCGCCGACATCAAGGCGGCCCGCGCGGAACTGGTCGAGCGGGGCCTGGAGATCTCCGAGCCCGTGCAGTACGCCCCCGACGACGGCGCCACGTTCATGTACTTCAAGGACCCCGACGGCAACGGCTGGTCCGTCCAGGAGTACCGCCAACGCGCCACGGCCCCGCTGCACAAGGTCCTTCGGGACCTGGCGGCCGGTCAGGGGTGACGCCGGGCCGCTCGCGCGGCCGGAATGACGGCAGCCCGCCGACGGGGGATGATCGGCGGGCTGCCCGTGGTGCGGCGGTGGCTCAGTGGACGGAGTGCTCCTCCAGCGGGAACGTTCCGCCGACGACGTCCTCGGCGAACGCCTTCGCCGCGTTCCCCATCACCTCACGCAGGTCGGCGTACTGCTTCACGAACTTCGGCACCCGCCCGGCGGTCAGGCCGAGCATGTCGGTCCACACCAGCACCTGCGCGTCGGTCTCCGCGCCGGCGCCGATCCCGACCGTCGGGATCTGCAGCGTGCGCGTCACCTCGGCGGCCAGCTCCGCCGGCACCAGCTCCAGCACCACCGCGAACGCGCCCGCGTCCTGCACGGCCTTGGCGTCCCGCAGCAACTGCTGCGCCGCCTCCTCGCCGCGCCCCTGCACCCGGTAGCCCATGGCGTTGACGGACTGCGGGGTGAGGCCGATGTGGGCCATGACCGGGATGCCGGAGTCGACCAGCAGGCGGATCTGCTCGTGCGACCGCTCACCGCCCTCCAGCTTCACGGCCTGCACACCGGCCTCCTTCACCAGCCGGGTGGCCGAGCGCAGCGCCTGCACCGGCCCCTCCTGGTAGGACCCGAACGGCAGGTCGCCGACGATCAGGGGGCGCGTGGTGCCCCGTACGACCGCGGCGGAGAGCATGGTCATCTCCTCCAGGGTGACGGGCACGGTGCTCTCGTACCCGAGGTGGCAGTTGCCCGCCGAGTCGCCGACGAGGATCACCGGGATACCGGCCTCGTCGAAGACGGACGCGGTCATCGCGTCGTACGCGGTGAGCATGGGCCACTTCTCGCCGCGTTCCTTGGCGAGGGCGATGTCACGAACCGTGATGCGGCGGGTGCCCTTCCCTCCGTACAGCGCCTTGCTGCCGTCGGAGGACTTCTGCGGTGCGCTCTGGGCAGCCGAAAGCTGCGTCATGGCAACGGCTCCTTACGTCATCTCGAGGCGCCCTGACGGCGTCCCCGGACCGGTTCCATGGTGGCACCTCGTGCCAGGGACGGCTAGGGGGGCCCGCGTCACGCACGGCATGCACCGCACGTGAGGATCGCACCAGAGACAGGTAAAGACTTTTCGATACGGTACCGTCTCGTATCGTAAATCCCTAGGCTCGTCGGCATGACCACTCCCGCCGTTCCCGGCACCCGTGTCCCGGAAGCGGTGCACCGGCGCCGCTGGGCCATACTCGGCGTGCTCATGCTGAGCCTGCTGATCGTGGTGCTCGACAACTCGATCCTCAACGTCGCCGTCAAGACGATCTCGACCCCCGCGCCGACCGGGCTGGGCGCCACCCAGAGCGAGCTGGAGTGGGCGATCAACGCCTACACCCTGGTCTTCGCGGGCCTGCTGTTCAGCGCCGGCCTGCTAGGTGACCGGCTGGGTCGCAAGAAGATCCTGCTCGGCGGCCTCGTGATGTTCGGCATCGGCTCCGCGCTCGCCGCCTTCTCCGGCTCACCGGGTGAACTCATCACCTACCGCGCGGTGATGGGCTTCGGCGCGGCCTTCGTCATGCCGGCCACGCTCGCCGTCCTCATGAACGTCTTCGAGCGGGACGAGCAGCCCAAGGCCATCGGCATCTGGGCGGGCGGCGTGGGCCTCGCCATAGCCATCGGCCCGATCACCGGCGGCGTCCTCCTCGACCACTTCTGGTGGGGCTCGGTCTTCCTGGTCAACGTACCGATCGTGGTCCTCGCCGTCGGCCTGATGCTGTGGCTCGTCCCCGACTCCCGGGACCCCCACCCCGGCCGGATCGACCCCGTGGGCGTCACCCTGTCCGTCGTCGGCCTGGTCCTGCTGGTCTACGGCATCATCAAGGGCGGCCAGCTGGCCGACTTCACGGACCCGGTCGTGCTCGCGGCCATTGGGGCGGGGCTCGCCGTCCTGACCGCCTTCGTGATCTTCGAGAAGCGGAGCGACCACCCCTCCATCGACATCAGCTACTTCCGGAACAAGGTGTTCTCCGCCGCGATCACCGTCATCGCGCTGGTCTTCTTCGCGCTGATGGGTGTGACGTTCTTCGCCGTCTTCTACACCCAGAGCGTGCGCGGCTACTCGCCGCTGGAGACCGGCCTGCTGATGCTGCCGCTGGCCGCCGCCCAGATGATCTTCGCGCCGCGCGCCCGGCTGCTCGTCGACCGCTTCGGCAACAGGGCCACGACCACCGGCGGCATGCTGATCATCGCGGCGATGCTCGGCGCGTTCGCCACGCTGGACGAGAACACGCCGATCTGGATCCTGGAGGTCGTCTTCTTCCTCATGGGCACCGGCATGGCGCACATCATGACCCCGACCAGCGTCGTCATCATGCAGGCCCTGCCCCGCGAGAAGGCCGGCTCCGCCTCAGCCCTCAGCAACACCTTCCGCCAGGTCGGCGGCGCCCTCGGCATCGCGGTCCTCGGCTCGGTCCTCTCCACGGCCTACCGCAACTCGATCGACGACCACCTGACCGCACTCCCCGCCTCAGCGCGCCACACGGCCGGCGAGTCGATCGAGGCGACCCTGGCCGCCGCCTCCCACCTGGGCCCCAAGGGCGCCTCCCTGACAGCCCCGGCCCACCAGGCCTTCCTCGACGCCATGCATGTCACGGCGCTGTGCGGAGCGGGGGTGGCGCTGGTGGGCGCGGCGGTGGTGGCCGCGTTCCTGCCGGGCAGAACACCCGGCACACCGCCGGGCACCCCCCGGGTTCCGCAGCAGGCCCACGCGGGGGCGGACGGCACGGCCTGAGCCCGGCGCGGTCGCGACACCCGGGTGCCGGCGCCTGCGACCCCGGGCAGCGGCAGGGGCGGCGTGCGGGCGACGGCGCGAGGGCACCCCCGCCGGGGCGCGGCGCGCAACGCCCCGGCACCAGGCGCGACGCCGGACGGCGGCCGCAGGCGCCTTGGACCCGGGACAATCAGCGCAACGCACGGAAAGGACGCACCCCAGTGAACCCCCTCGCCGCAAGCCACCCCCCGCCCGCGGCCCCCGTCAGGGGCCGTCCTCGCAGCGAGGCCGTGGAACGCGCCATCATCGACGGCACGATGAGACTCCTGGAGGACGGCGTCCCGCTCGCCGAGCTGTCCATCGAGCGCATCGCCCGTACCGCGGGCGTCGGGAAGGCGACCATCTACCGCCGCTGGCGCGGCAAGGAGGAGCTCTTCGTCGACGTCGTCCGCTCCGCCGAACCCGCCGACCCCGAACTCCCCGGCACCTCCATGCGCGACGACCTCGTCGTCCTGCTCGAAGCCCTGCGCCGGCGCGGTCTGGCCAATCGCACCTCGGCGATCCTGCACAACGCGCACGCGCAGATGAAGACCAGCCCCCGCATCTGGGCCGCGTACCACAACGCCGTCATCGCACCCCGCCGCCGTCTCGGCCTGGAGGTCCTGCGGCGCGGACAGCAGGACGGCGAACTCCGCGCCGACGTCGACCTGGAACTCGTCCACGACATCGTCATCGGCCCCATGCTCGTGCGCTCGTTGCTGCACCCCGACGCCGAACTCCCCGAAGGCCTCGCGGAACAGCTCGTCGACA
Source organism: Streptomyces sp. NPDC086077 (assembly GCF_040686175.1). Classification (NCBI taxonomy): domain Bacteria; kingdom Bacillati; phylum Actinomycetota; class Actinomycetes; order Kitasatosporales; family Streptomycetaceae; genus Streptomyces; species Streptomyces sp. NPDC086077. The sequence goes on from NZ_JBFBJT010000023.1 coordinate 36,665, forward strand.
CCCTGCTCGAAGGACTACGGCCCGTCAGCTCACCCACCGGGTAACCCGAATGTGCGCGTTTTGTCACAGAGGCCCCTCACGTCCCCCGAAAACGGAACTCCGCGCGCGGACTTGTTCGTCCTAAGTGCCCGTACGGCCGTCATGTGACGGCAGGATCGGAGCCGGACATCCCCTAGGGTCTTGTGCAAGGGGGACGACGGTGTGCACGGCAGGTAGCGAGGCGACGGTATGGCGCAGCAGGCGTACGTGACGGAGACGGCGGACGGTGGCTCGGAACCCGAGCGCCCCGGAACTCGGCTTCGGCGCGTGGCGGTCCGTGTGACCGGCGGCTGGCGCGGCGACCCCGGCATCTGGCGGCGCGGTCTCGTCGTGGCCGTGCTCGCGGTGCTGCTCGCCGGCGTGATGGTGGGCCACGCGTACATCCCGAACAGCGTGGGCAACCTCGGCAGCCTCACAGAGACGTTCCTGCCCTGGATCGGCCTGTTCGTCCCGGTGCTGCTCCTGCTGGCGCTGGTCCGCAGGTCGGTCGTCGCGCTGATCGCGGTACTGGTCCCGGCGATCGTCTGGCTCAACCTCTTCGGCGGGCTGCTCACCGACAAGGCCGGCACCGGCGGCGACCTCACCGTCGCCACCCACAACGTCAACGCCGACAACGCCGATCCGTCCGGCACCGCCCGCGACGTCGCCGCGTCCGGCGCGGACGTGGTGGCGCTGGAGGAGCTCACCGCGTCGGCCGTACCGACGTACGAGGCGGCCATGGCGTCGACGTACAAGTACCACTCCGTGCAGGGCACGGTCGGGCTGTGGAGCAAGTACCCGCTCGGCGACGTCCGGCCCGTCGACATCAAGCTCGGCTGGATCCGCGCCATGCGCGCCACGGTGTCCGCGCCCGGCGGACAGCTCGCCGTCTACGTCGCCCACCTGCCCTCGGTGCGGGTCAAGCTGGAGGCCGGGTTCACGGCCCGGCAGCGCGACACAAGCGCCGACGCTCTCGGCGAGGCCATCTCCCACGAGAAGGTGAGCCGGGTCGTGCTGCTCGGCGACCTCAACGGCACCATGAACGACCGTGCCCTCAACGCCGTGACCGCCCAGATGCGCTCCACGCAGGGCGCGGCGGGCAGCGGCTTCGGCTTCAGCTGGCCGGCGTCGTTCCCGATGGCCCGGATCGACCAGATCATGGTCAAGGGCGTGGAGCCGATGACCTCGTGGACCCTGCCGCAGACCGGCAGCGACCATCTGCCGATCGCGGCGCGGGTGCGGATGGACGAGTCCACCGGCTGAGCGGTGTGGGCGGGCTCACGCTGTGGGCGAGGTCACCGCAACCCGGCCTTAACCTGCTGGAATACTCGGCCTGCGAGCCTTTGTTCCGAGAATGAACATACGATGTACGGAACTCCGCTCTGAAAGGCCCTTCCATGCCCCTGGCCCTGCTCGCCCTCGCCGTGGGCGCCTTCGGCATAGGTACGACCGAGTTCGTGATGATGGGGCTCCTGCCCGATGTCGCGGGCGACCTGGACATCTCGATCCCCTCCGCCGGCCATCTGGTCTCCGCGTACGCGCTGGGCGTCGTCATCGGCGCCCCGCTGCTCGCCGCGGTCACCGCCCGGATGTCCCGGCGCACCGTCCTGATCGGCCTGATGGTCCTGTTCGTCGTGGGCAACGCCCTGTCGGCGTTCGCCCCTGACCACCACTGGCTGCTGGCCGCCCGCTTCCTCAGCGGTCTGCCGCACGGAGCCTTCTTCGGCGTGGGCGCCGTCGTCGCGACCGGCATGGTCACGCCCGAGCGCAAGGCGCGCTCCGTCTCGCTGATGTTCCTCGGCCTGACGGTCGCCAACGTCGCGGGCGTCCCGGTCGCCACCCTCGTGGGGCAGCACCTCGGCTGGCGGGCGACCTTCCTCGGCGTCAGCGTGATCGGCCTGGCGGCGATCGCCTCGCTGGCCCTGCTGATCCCGCACGACCACACGCACGCCGCCACCAGCGGGCTGCGCGGCGAGCTGGCCGCGCTGAAGTCGGTGCCGGTGTGGCTGGCCCTCGGCACGACGGTCGCGGGCTTCGGCGCGCTCTTCGCCGCGTACAGCTACATCACGCCGATGCTCACCGGCTCCGCCGGGTACGCGGGGACCAGCGTGACGCTGCTGCTGGCGCTGTTCGGCGTGGGTGCGACGATCGGCAACCTGCTGGGCGGCCGGCTCGCCGACCACGCCATGCGAGCCACCCTCTTCGGCGGCCTGGCCTCGCTGGTCGTGGTGCTCGCCGCCTTCCCGGTGCTCATGTCCGCCCAGTGGAGCGCCGCGCTGGCCGTGGTCCTGCTCGGTACGGCGGCCTTCGTCACCGGCTCGCCGTTGCAGCTGATGGTCATGGAGAAGGCGTCGGCCGCCCCGTCCCTGGCCTCCTCCGCCAACCAGGCGGCCTTCAACCTGGCCAACGCCGGCGGCGCCTGGATCGGCGGCCTCGCCCTGGCCGCGGGCTTCGGCACGACGTCCCCGGCGACGGCGGGCGCGGCGCTGGCGGTGCTGGGCCTGGCGGTGGCGGCCACGGCGTACGCGGTGGACCGACGGAACACCGGCGTGACCCACGAGCGCCTGGTGGCATCCCACGTCCCCCGACCCGCGGAGGCCGCACACCACTGAACGACGAGGCGTGGGCCGGGGCCCTGAGGCCTGAGTGCTCGGAGGCTCTGGAGATCAGGGGCTCGGGGCCTTGGGGGCCGACGGCGGCTGAGGCGCCGTGAAGGGGCGCGGGGACCGCGCGACCAGCCACGGACCATCCGCACCCGGCCACGCACCGCACCCCGAACGGCCGCGCACCGCCCCGGCGTCACGCCGTCCCGCGCGTCAGGCCGTCTCCCGCCACCCATTGGTGATCGGCAGCCGCCGGTCCTTCCCGAAGCCCTTCGGCGAGATCTTCGTCCCCGGCGGATACTGCCGCCGCTTGTACTCGGCCGTGTCCACCATCCGCAGCGTCTTCGTCACCAGCTCCCGGTCGAACCCGGCCGCCACGATCAGGTCGGCCCCCTCGTCCCGGTCCACGTACCGCTCCAGGATCGCGTCCAGGACGGGATAGTCCGGCAGGGAGTCCGTGTCGACCTGCCCCGGCCGCAGCTCCGCACTCGGCGGCTTGCTGATGGAGTTCTCCGGGATCGGCGGCGTCTCGCCCCGCTCCTCGGCCGCCCGGTTGCGCCACCGGGCCAGCCGGAACACCGACGTCTTGTACACGTCCTTGATCGGCCCGTACGCGCCCACCGAGTCGCCGTACAGCGTCGAATACCCCACTGCCAGCTCCGACTTGTTGCCGGGCGCCAGCACGATGTGGCCCTCCTGGTTGGAGAGGGCCATCAGCAGCGTGCCGCGCAGCCGGGACTGGAGGTTCTCCTCCGCCAGCCCGGTCAGCCCCAGCGACCCCATGTACGCGTCGAACATCGGCTCGATCGCGACGGTGCGGAAGTTCAGCCCCGTACGCCGTGCCAGCTCCGCCGCGTCCCCCTTGGAGTGGTCGGAGGAGTACTTCGACGGCATGGACACGCCGTACACGTTCTCCGTGCCCACCGCGTCGCAGGCGATCGCCGCCACCAGGGCGGAGTCGATACCGCCGGACAGTCCGATGAGCACCGACCGGAAGCCGTTCTTGGTCACATAGGCCCGCAGGCCCGTGACCAGCGCCGAGTACACCTCCGCGTCGTCGTCGAGGCGCTCGGCGTACCCGCCCGTCCGCTCCGGCTCGTACGCCGGCAGCGGCTCCTCGGACAGCACCAGCCGGTCGATGCGCAGCCCGTCGTCCACCACGCCGACCGGGGCATCGGGGTCGGCGGCCGGCAGGTCGAGGTCCAGGATCAGACACTCCTGCGCGAACTGCGGCGCCCGCGCCACGACCTCGCCGTCCCGGTCGACCACGATCGAGTCGCCGTCGAAGACCAGCTCGTCCTGCCCGCCGATCATGGCGAGGTAGGCGGTGGTGCAGCCGGCCTCCTGGGCGCGCTTGCGGACCAGTTCCAGCCGGGTGTCGTCCTTGTCGCGCTCGTACGGCGAGGCGTTGACGGACAGCAGCAGCCCGGCTCGCGCCGAACGCGCCGCCGGCACACGGCCGCCGTCCTGCCAGAGGTCCTCGCAGATGGCCAGCGCCACGTCGACGCCGTGCACCCGCACGACCGGCATGGTGTCGCCGGGCACGAAGTAGCGGAACTCGTCGAAGACGCCGTAGTTCGGCAGGTGGTGCTTGGCGAAGGTGAGCGCCACCTCGCCGCCGTACAGCACCGCCGCCGCGTTCTGCGGGGCGCCGGCCGGCTGACCGAATCTCGGCTGTGCGCGTTCGCTCCGGTCGAGGTAGCCGACGACCACGGGCAGTCCCCCGAGGCCCTCCTCGGCCAGGCGCGCCGCGAGCGAGCGCAGCGCCGCGCGGGAGGCCTCGACGAAGGAGGAACGCAGGGCCAGGTCCTCGACGGGATACCCGGTCAGCACCATCTCCGGGAACGCCACGAGATGCGCTCCGCGCTCGGCGCAGTGCCGGGTCCGGGTGAGGATCGTCTCCGAGTTCCCGGCGATGTCGCCGACGCGGGAGTCGATCTGGTTCAGGGCGAGACGTAGTTGAGGCACGGGGCCAGTGTAATCGTCAGAGCGACGCGATGGGGGGTCGCGGGGGTGTGGGCCGCCCCACGCGGCGCCACCGGGCGCCGTACGCCCCCGGGCCCCGGCGGCCCCACGCGGCGCCGTGCTACCGCCTGGCCGTCGCGCCCCGTTCCTTGAGCATGTCCGCCATCAGCCCGATCTCCGACTGCTGCCCCTCGACCATCCCCTGCGCGAGCCGCTTCTCCACGTCCACCGAGCACCTGTCCGCACAGCCCTCGGCCATGTGTGTGCCGCCTTTGTGATGGTCCGTCATGAGTTGCAGGTAGAAGATTTCGGCCTGCCTGCCGTTCAGCCTGCCGAGCCGCTCCATCTCGGTGTCGGTCGCCATCCCCGGCATCAGCGCGCCGTCCTCGCCGGAGGCCATGCCGCCCATGCCCATCCAGTCCATCGGCTGGGGCGACACCTTCGGCAGCTCCCACAGGTCCAGCCAGCCCAGCAGCATGCCGCGCTGGTTGGCCTGCGTCTGCGCGATGTCGTACGCCAGCCGCCGCACCTCTTCGTCCTCGGTGCGGTCCCGCACGATGTACGACATCTCCACGGCCTGCTGGTGGTGCACCGCCATGTCCCGCGCGAAGCCGGCGTCCGCGGAGTCGGCCGCGGGCGCGCCGGCCTCGGAGCCGCCGTCCTGGGCGACCGCGTACGTGATCCCGCCGACCGCGACGAGCAGCGCCGCCGCGGCCCCCGCGATCCATCCGGCCCGCGCGTGCCTCACGGTTCCCGCCTCACTGCCGCCGTCACTTCGCCAGCCCGCCCGTGCAGGCCGCCCCCGGCTCGGGGGTCTGCTTGCCCTGGACGTAGGTCTGGAAGAACTTGTCGACGTCCGCGTCGTCCGCGCCGGTCACCGTGCGCTGGTGGCCCCACGCCGACAGCATGATCGGGGCCTTCTGCCCCTCCATGGGGCTCATCAGCGTGTACGGCGTCTTCTTCACCTTCGCCGCCAGCGCGTCCACGTCGGCCTTGTCGGCCTTGCTCGTGTACGTCACCCAGACCGCGCCGTGCTCCAGCGAGTGCACGGCGTTCTCGTTGGGGATCTCGTCGGTGTAGACGTCGCCGTTGCAGTTCATCCACACCTGGTTGTGGTCGCCGCCGACCGGGGGCTTCATCGGGTAACTCACGCTCTTGGTGACGTGGTTCTGGGCCAGCTTGCCCTGCCACGTCTGCACGCCGTCCGCGCCGGCGACGAACTTGCCGGGGTTCTTGGAGTCACCGGCGGTGTCGGAGTCGTCCGACTGCGACCGGAGCAGCACCACGCCACCGACGACCAGACCGGCGACGACGACCACGCTGGCCACGATGGTGAGGATCCGGCTGCGGCGCTCGCGGGCACGCTCCGCGCGCCGCATCTCCTCTATGCGCGCCTTGCGCGAGGCACTGGTCTTGTTCTTGGCGGAACCCATGGGGCTGGCCCTTCTGGGAAACGGGTGACGGACGGGTGCGCTGATCGTAGTGGGCGAGGCCGACGATCTCGTAGGGAGGGCACAGAATTGGCCGGGCATTACGGATGCCGGGCCGAGCAGGCAAGATGGGCTCAACAGCCGTACACCTGCCGTACCGGAGGCGTTCAGGACGGGATCAGCCGGGCGATCAAGGTGCGCAACGCGCACGAAACGGTGTTGTGGTGGGATGCTCAGGTGCCCGACCGTGCCGTGCGCGGACGGGAGACGGACCGCCTGACCAGCAAGGATGGGGAATCGGAAGATGGACAAGCAGCAGGAGTTCGTGCTCCGGACCTTGGAGGAGCGCGACATCCGGTTCGTACGCCTGTGGTTCACGGACGTGCTGGGCTTCCTGAAGTCCGTGGCCGTGGCCCCGGCCGAGCTGGAGCAGGCCTTCGACGAGGGCATCGGCTTCGACGGCTCCGCGATCGAGGGCTTCGCCCGGGTCTACGAGTCCGACATGATCGCCAAGCCGGACCCGTCCACCTTCCAAATCCTGCCGTGGCGCGCGGAGACGCCGGGCACGGCCCGTATGTTCTGCGACATCCTGATGCCGGACGGCTCCCCCTCCTTCGCCGATCCCCGCTACGTCCTCAAGCGCGCCCTCGCCCGCGCCTCCGACCTGGGCTTCACCTTCTACACCCACCCCGAGATCGAGTTCTTCCTGCTGAAGAACAAGCCGGTCGACGGTACGGTGCCCATCCCCGCCGACAACTCCGGCTACTTCGACCACACCCCGACCAACGTCGGCATGGACTTCCGCCGCCAGGCGATCACCATGCTGGAGTCGATGGGCATCTCGGTCGAGTTCTCCCACCACGAGGGCGGCCCCGGCCAGCAGGAGATCGACCTGCGGTACGCCGACGCGCTGTCCACCGCCGACAACGTCATGACGTTCCGCCTGGTCATGAAGCAGGTGGCGCTGGAGCAGAACCTCCAGGCGACGTTCATGCCGAAGCCGTTCTCCGAGCACCCCGGCTCGGGGATGCACACCCACCTGTCCCTGTTCGAGGGGGACCGGAACGCGTTCTACGAGTCCGGAGCCGAGTTCCAGCTGTCCAAGGTCGGCCGCTCCTTCATCGCCGGGCTGCTGCGCCACGCGGGCGAGATCTCGGCGGTCACCAACCAGTGGGTGAACTCGTACAAGCGCATCTGGGGCGGCTCGGAGCGGACCGCGGGGGCGGGCGGTGAGGCGCCGTCGTACATCTGCTGGGGCCACAACAACCGCTCCGCGCTGGTCCGCGTCCCGATGTACAAGCCGGGCAAGACGGGCTCGGCGCGGGTCGAGGTCCGGTCGCTGGACTCCGGGGCGAATCCTTACCTCTCCTACGCCGTGCTGCTGGCCGCCGGCCTCAAGGGCATCGAGGAGGGCTACGAGTTGCCGCCGGGCGCCGAGGACGACGTCTGGGCGCTCTCGGACGCGGAGCGGCGCGCCATGGGCATCGAGCCGCTGCCCCAGAACCTGGGCGAGGCTCTGTCCCTCATGGAGCGCAGCGACCTCGTCGCCGAGACCCTCGGCGAGCACGTGTTCGACTTCTTCCTCCGCAACAAGCGCCAGGAGTGGTACGAGTACCGCTCCGAGGTGACGGCGTTCGAGCTGCGCAAGAGCCTGCCGGTGCTGTAGGCCGGCCGCGGGGGCTGTCCGGGGCGGCCGTCGGTTGTTCGTCGGTCTGTTGTCGGTCGGCTGTCGGGCGTTTGTCGGTGGGGGCTGGGAGTGTCTGCGGTATGACACGAATCGACAAGAAACCCAGCAGCGCGGCCGTGACCGTGCGGGGGCTGGTCAAGCACTACGGCGAGACCAGGGCGCTGGACGGTGTCGACCTGGAGGTGCGTGAGGGCACCGTGATGGGGGTGCTGGGGCCGAACGGGGCCGGTAAGACCACCCTCGTGCGGATCCTGTCCACACTGCTGGCGCCCGACGCCGGCCAGGCGACCGTCGCCGGCTACGACGTCGTACGGCAGCCCCGGCAGCTGCGCCGGGTGATCGGGCTCACCGGGCAGTACGCGTCGGTCGACGAGAAGCTCCCCGGGTGGGAGAACCTGTACATGATCGGGCGGCTGCTCGACCTGCCCCGCAAGGAGGCCCGCTCCCGTGCCGACGAGCTGCTGGAGCGGTTCTCGCTGACGGACGCGGCCAAGCGGCCGGCGTCGACGTACTCCGGGGGCATGCGGCGGCGGCTCGACCTTGCCGCGTCGATGATCGGGCGGCCCGCCGTGCTCTTCCTCGACGAGCCCACCACCGGCCTCGACCCGCGCACCCGCAACGAGGTGTGGGACGAGGTGAAGGCCATGGTCGGGGACGGTGTCACGGTCCTGCTGACCACGCAGTACATGGAGGAGGCCGAGCAGCTCGCCTCCGAGCTGACCGTCGTGGACCGGGGGAAGGTCATCGCGAGCGGCGGGATCGAGGAGCTGAAGGCCAAGGTCGGCGGGCGGACGCTGCGGGTGCGGCCGACCGATCCGGCGCAGCTGCGGCCGCTGGCCGGCGCCCTGGACGAGCTGGGCATCACCGGGCTGGCCACGACCACCGTGGACACCGAGGGCGGCACCGTGCTGGTGCCGATCCTGAGCGACGAGCAGCTGACCGCCGTGGTCGGCGCCGTCACGGCGCGCGGTATCACGCTCGCCGGCATCAGCACCGAACTGCCCAGCCTCGACGAGGTGTTCCTGTCCCTCACCGGCCATCGCGCCAGTGCCCCGCAGGACACCGTGCCCGCCGACGACCGCGAGGAGGTCGCCGTATGAGCGCCGCCACAGCCGCCACCGACACCACCGCGACCACCGCCGTCCCCGGCCTGAAGGACGACGCGCGGATCACGCTGCGCGGGCATCTGCGGCACACCGGGGCCCTGGTCCGCCGCAACCTGCTGTGGATCCGGCAGGACCCCGAGTCGATGTTCGACGCGCTGCTGATGCCGGTCGTCTTCACCCTGTTGTTCGTCTACGTCTTCGGCGGCTCGATCGGGCAGGCCCTGGGCGGCGGGCAGGACGGGTACGTGCAGTACGTGATCCCCGGCATGATCGCGATGATGAGCATGACGCTGTCCCAGGGCGTCGGCACCGGCTTCAGCCAGGACTTCAACTCCGGTGTCATGGACCGCTTCCGGTCCCTGCCGATCGGGCGCGGCTCGGTGCTGTTCGCGAAGATCTCGGTCGAGCTGGTCCGGATGCTGTTCGCGACGACCGTGCTGATGATCGTCGCCGTTCTGGTCGGGTTCGACATCACCAGTTGGCTCGGGCTGTTCGCGGCCGTCGGTCTGTCGACGGCGTTCGCCTCGTCGATCATGTGGGTGTTCCTCACCCTGGGCGTGATCCTGAAGAACGCGCAGTCCGTGCAGGCGATGGGCTTCCTGGTGCTGTTCCCGCTCCAGTTCGGCTCGTCGATCTTCGCGCCGACGGCGTCGATGCCGGGCTGGCTCCAGGCGTTCACCGACTACAACCCGCTGTCCACGCTGGCGGACGCGGCCCGCGGCCTGATGGTGGGCGGCCCGGTCGCGCAGGACCTGTGGGTGACCCTGGGCTGGTCGGCGGCGATCACGGCGGTGATGGCGCCGGTCGCGATCCACAAGTTCAAGACGAAGAACTGAACCGGTCGCGCCACGACCGTTCACACCAGGGCGGCGGCCTCCTGCGGGGAGAGGCCGCCGCCTTCGGCGTACGCCGCCGCGAACTCCCCGGCAGACAGGGCCTCGCGTACGGCGGCCGTGGCGCGCTCACGCGCCCGGCGCTCCAGGGAGGAGCACAGATGGCCGGGGGGCAGCAGCGCGTCGGCCGCACCCAGGCAGCGGGCGGCGTCGCGGGCCTCCCGTCCGCCGTCGGAGCCGGCCAGCACCAGCGCGGCGACGACCAGGTACGAGGAGAACAAGTGCGGAGCCATCGCCTTCGACAGCGGGTCGTCGGCCTGCGCGAGGGCGCCCCGGATCTTCTCCCTGGCCGCCTCGTAGTGCCCCTCCGCGGCGTCCACCCAGGCCTCCTGGCCGAGGATGAACGCGTCGAAGACGACGAAGTGGGCGATGACGAACTCCTCGCGCAGCATCCGCAGGTGCTCGCGCGCCTCGGCGGTCCGACCGGTGATGCTGAGCCACCCGGAGAGGATGAGCCGGCCGAACGGCATCGCCTCGTTGTGCGCGCCCTTCCCGGCGGCGAGCACCTCGCGCAGCAACCGCTCGCCCCGCTCCGCCTCGCCCGCCTCCAGCAGCGCGCTGCCCAGCCGGGCGGTGAGGATCGCGTGCTGGGCACGGGCGCCGAGTCGCTGGGCGTGTTCCATGGCGGCCTCGTAGTCGGCGGCGGCCTCCAGATGGCGCCCCTTGCGTTCGAGGGTCTCGGCGCGCGCGGACAACGCCTCGGCGCTGCCCCAGGCGTCGCCGAGGCGGTCGTAGATCGCCAGCGACTCGTCGGCGTCCCGGCCGGCCTCGGTCGCCCGGTCGGGACGGTTGGCGAGGATGTTGGCGCGGATCTGCAGGCTGGCGGCCAGTTCCCAGTCGAAGTCGGGGGTGCTGCGGCAGGTGTCGACGGCGGCGTCGATGAGCGTGGCCAGCCGCTCCATGTCGCCGGTCAGCATCACGGCGTAGAAGGACAGCATGCCGGGGCTGCGGCAGGTCTGCGGCAGCCCCGGTTCGTAGACCTCGGCGATGGTCCGCAGCTTGCGCTGGGCCTCGGGGGTCTGCCAGGTGTCCAGTTCGGTGTCCATGCAGGCGAGGTGCCCCAGGTGGACGCCGCGCCGGGCCTCCTCGAGGACCTCCCCGGTCATGGGGGGAGGTTCGGCGGTGCAGCGCTCCCGCACCGGGGCGGCCTTGGAGACCGGTTCGGCGAAGGGGTCGGGGCCGAGGTCCATGGCCGCGCGGCACCAGGTGCGGGCCTCGATGCGCAGATCGCGCATCTGCCAGTACCAGACCAGCGACAGCACCAGGCACAACGCCTCCTGCTCGTCGTGTTCGGCGACGGCGTGCCGCAGCGCCGTGCGCAGGTTCTCGTACTCGCGCTCCAGCCGCTCGATGGCGGCGAGCTGGCCGGGGCCGCGCAGCAACGGGTCCGTGGTGCGGGCGAGTTCGCGGTAGTGCGTCAGGTGGGCGCGCTCGGTGGCGCGGCGCCGGCCGGCCTCGTCCAGGCGTTCGCCGGCGTACTCGGCGACGGTCTCCAGGAGCCGGTAGCGCATCTCGCCGTCCGCGGTCGGGGTGGCGACGACGAGCGACTTGTCGACGAGGGAGCCGAGCGCGTCCAGGGCGGCGGGCCCGCACACGGCCTCGGCGGCGGCGAGGTCGCAGCCGCCGGCGAACACGGAAAGGCGGCGCAGTACCTCCCGTTCGCCCTCGTCGAGAAGGTCCCAGGACCAGTCGACGACGGCACGGAGCGTCTGCTGGCGAGGCAGGACGGTCCGGCTGCCGGAGGTGAGCAGGCGGAAGCGGTCGTCGAGCCGGTCGGCGATCTGGCGGGGGGTGAGCATCCGCAGCCGGGCGGCGGCGAGCTCGATGCCGAGGGGCAGGCCGTCGAGGCGGCGGCAGATCTCGGCGCAGGCCTCGGGGTCGTCGCCGACGCGGAACCCGGGACGGGCGGCGGAGCCGCGGTCGGCGAGCAGCCGCAGGGCGTACGGCTCCGGCAGCGGCTCCACGGGCCGCAGCACCTCCCCCGGCACGCCGAGGGGTTCCCGGCTGGTGGCGAGGACCGTGAGGTGCGGGCACCGCGCCAGCAGTTCCTCCGCCAGGCGGGCGGCGGCGTCGACGACGTGCTCGCAGTTGTCGAGGACGAGCAGCATGCGGCGCCGGGCGCAGTGCTCGACGAGACGCGCGACGGGGTCGTCGTGCCGGTCCGCGACGGCGGCGCGGAACTCCTCGGCGCCGGCGCCGTGCAGCACGGTCTCGCGGGCGCCGATCGCGGTGAGCACGGCCTCGGGGACGGCGGCGGGGTCCTCGACCGGCGCCAGCTCGGCCAGCCACACACCGTCGGGGGCCGTGTCCCGTACGTTCTCGGCGGCCTCCTGCGACAGCCGGGTCTTGCCCGCCCCGCCGGGCCCGAGCAGCGTGACGAGCCGCGCGGTGGCGAGATCACCACGGATGGCCTCGATGTCGTCGGCCCGCCCTACGAACGAGGTGAGACGGGCCCGCAGATTGCCCGGGGGCGACGTGCGGTCACCGACCGCGGCGGCGGCCCCGGACGCAACGACCGCGTTGTCCACGCCGGGCACGAAGCCCCACCGGGCGGCACCGGGAGCATGAGGCGACTGGCCGGCACCGGAGGCGGAGGCCGACGGATTCACGCGGGGGGCATGGGGCGATGCGGCGGCACCCGGGACGCGGGTCGCGGGGTCCGCGCCGGACCCGGGACCGAACGGGGCACCGGAGGCGGAGGCCGACGGATCGACGCCGGGCGCCGGGGAAGTCGGGTCCGCGCCGGAAACGGGGACTGACGGGTCCGCGCCCGGGTGGACAAGAAGGTCCGCGTGCAGGGCGCGCAGCTCAGGGCCCGGGTCGGCCCCCAGCCGGTCGGCGAGCAGTCGTCGTACGTCCTCGTAGGCGGCCAGTGCCTCGGCGGTGCGGCCCGCGTCACGCAGGGCGCGCAGGCGCAGGGCCTGGAGGGGTTCGTCGAGGGGGTGGTTCCCGCACAGGGCGGTCAGCTCGGGCAGCACCTGCTCGGCATGGCCGAGCGCGAGGGCGGTGGCGAGCCGGGCACGCCTGGCGTCGAGCCGGCGGGCGGCCCAGCGGGCCGCCTCGGCGGCGCGGTCGGGCAGGTCGGCGAGCGCGGGGCCGTGCCACAGGGCGAGGGCGTCGTCGAGGAGGACGGCGGCCTTGGCGGGGTCCCCGTCGGCGAGCGCCCGCGCGCCCTCGTCGGCGAGCCGCTCGAACCGGTGCAGGTCGACGTCGTCGGGCGCGGCGGCCAGCCGGTACCCGCCGTCGGCCGAGGCCACGGCCTCGGCCCCCAGTGCCCGCCGCAGCCGTCCGACGAGCGCCTGGAGTGCCCCGGCCGCGTCGGCGGGCGGGTCCCCGTCCCACACCTCCTCGACGAGCAGCCCCACGGGCACGGCCCGTCCGGCCCTGAGCGCCAGCACGGTGAGCAGCGCACGCAAGCGCGCCCCGCCGATCGAGAGGACCGAACCGTCGGGGCGAACCGCCTGTGTGGTGCCGAGGATGCGATAGCGCACGGAACCCATTGTCACTGCTCCGGCCAAGGGACCGCCTCCAGGTTTACGCGGGCACGAACCGCGCGTGCCGGATCCGGGAGCCGCGCAGGAACCTCCCACCGCCCGGTGCCGTTCCTCCGGCACCACCGGTACGGTCGACCCCGCACCGCCCGCCTCGCCCCAGGAGCCTTCCCATGACCACCGCCGCCTCCCGTCGCGCCGAACGGCGGATCAGTCCCGTCTTCCTCGGGATCCTGGCCGTCACGGCGGTGACCGGGTGGGCCACCTGGACCGGGTTCGCGGCGCAGCCCGGGGTGGCCGTGTTCCTGTTCGTGACCGGCGCGTGGGTCGTGTCGCTGTGCCTGCACGAGTACGCGCACGCCCGGACCGCGCTGCATGGCGGGGACATCTCGGTGGGCGCGAAGGGATACCTCACGCTCAACCCGCTGAAGTACACGCACGCGCTGCTGAGCATCGTGCTGCCCGTACTGTTCGTGATCATGGGCGGGATCGGTCTGCCGGGCGGGGCGGTGTTCATCGAGCGGGGGCGGGTCCGGGGCCGCTGGAAGCACAGCCTGATCTCGGCGGCCGGGCCGCTGACGAACGTGCTCTTCGCCATGGTGTGCACGGCGCCGTTCTGGCTGGACGCGCTGGACGGGGTGCCGCGGGACTTCCGGTACGCGCTGGCGTTCCTCGCGCTGCTCCAGGTGACGGCCGCGATCCTGAACTTCCTGCCGGTGCCGGGCCTGGACGGCTACGGCGTGGTCGAGCCCTGGCTGTCGTACGGCGTCCGCCGGCAGGTGGAGCCGTTCGCGCCGTTCGGGCTGCTGTTCGTCTTCGCGCTGCTGTGGATCCCGGCGCTGAACGGCGCGTTCTTCGACGTCGTCGACGCGGTGCTGCGAGGCCTCGGCGTCAGCGAAGCGGACACCTACTGCGGGTACGAGCTGTACCGCTTCTGGCTCGGGACGAACGAGTACTGCTCGGTCAGCCCGTGACGGAGTCGCCCCGGGCGGCCCTGCCGCGCTTCCCGTAGTACCAGGCCATGTTCGACGACAGGCCCGCCAGCAGCACCCACACGATGCCCAGCCAGCTGCCCTGCGCGAAGGAGATCACGGCAGCGGCGACCGCGAGCAGGCAGACGGCGAGGGCGTAGAGGGCGAGTCGCCGGGCCTGGCTGGGTGGGGGCACGGGAGGCATGGTGGTCGGCTCCTGTCGGGGGACACTGCTGGTCACGGTGGTGCGGTGTGTGCTGCCCACCAGTGTCCCCCATGGGGTCATACGTCCGTGACCCGCAGGCCCGCGTGGGCCTTGTAGCGGCGGTTCACGGAGATCAGGTTGGCCACGAGGGACTCGACCTGGTGGGCGTTGCGCAACCGTCCGGCGAAGATGCCGCGCATGCCGGGGATGCGGCCGGCCAGCGCCTGGACGATCTCCACGTCCGCCCGCTCCTCGCCGAGGACCATGACGTCGGTGTCGATCTCCGCGATCCCGGGGTCCTGGAGCAGCACGGCCGACAGGTGGTGGAAGGCGGCGGCGACCCGCGAGTCCGGCAGCAGGGCGGCGGCCTGCTCGGCGGCGCTGCCCTCCTCGGGCTTCAGCGCGTAGGCGCCCTGCTTGTCGAAGCCGAGCGGGTTGACACAGTCGACGACGAGCTTGCCCGCCAGTTCCGCGCGCAGCGCCTGGAGCGTCTTGCCGTGGCCCTCCCACGGCACCGCGACGATCACGACGTCGCTGCGCCGGGCGCACTCGGCGTTGTCCGCGCCCTCGACGCCGTGCCCCAGTTCCCCGGCGGCGGCCTGGGCGCGCTCGGCGGCGCGCGAGCCGATGATCACCTTCTGGCCGGCCCGCGCGAGCCGGTAGGCGAGGCCCTTGCCCTGCGGCCCGGTCCCGCCGAGCACACCGACGACCAGCCCGGAGACGTCGGGCAGGTCCCAGGGGTCCTTGGCGGGGGCCTTCGCGGGCTGCTTCTCAGCAGCAGCACTGTCCGTAGAGGTCATGGGCCCGACTCTACGTCCGCCTCCACCGGCCCGCGGGCTCAGGTGAGGCGCGTCACGGGCAGCCGCCGGAAGGCGATCCGTTCGTACGCCCCGAAGTCGCCTGTCTCGTACAGGAGTCCGACCGTGTGGTCGTCGACGCGGACGAGGTCGGAGTAGGCGGCGGGGAGTCCGTCGATCGTGTGGGCGTCGCGCCAGGTGGTGCCGTGGTCGGTGGAGGCGCGGAGGGTCATCAGGCCGCGGCCGCCGGGGAAGGCGGGGCCGGAGAACAGCAGCACGTCGGGCTCGCCGAGGTGCAGGAGAGCGGCCTGGCAGACGGGTCCGGCGAGGCCCGCCTGCGGGCGGAAGGGCCGCCGCAGCGTCCTCCCGCCGTCCTCGGAGTGGGCGTCGGCACGGTTGCCGGGGGACGGCGAGTCGTTGCGGGTGTTGAAGTAGACGCGGCCGTCGGGGAGTTCGGCGGCGGTGGTCTCGTTGGCGTTGATGTAGCCGTTGGTGTTCTGCTCCAGGTAGCCCAGGTACCAGCTCTCGCCGCGGTCGTCGCTGAGCAGGCAGTGGCCGCTGTTGTACTTCGCCTCGTCACCGACGTCGGTGCCGGTCGGCGGGAGGGTGTGGTTGCCGGGGACGACGACCCGCCCGGTGCCGAGCTGGAGGCCGTGGCCGGGTGTGGTGGCGTACCAGCGCCAACCGGGTTGCTTGACCTGTTCGGTGATCTCCCTGGGCGCCGACCACGTCAGGCCGTCGTCGTCGCTGTGCTGCACCCACACCCTTCTGCCGTCGGCCTCGCTCACCTCGCCGCGCAGGATGAGGTGTTCGGAGGCGGACGCGGCGGAGCGGACGTGGACGAGGAGGACGCGGCCGGTGTCGAGGACGACGGGCGCGGGGTTGCCGGCCAGGTCGGTGCCGTTGTCGGCGGCGACCTGGAGCGGGCCCCAGGTGCGGCCACCGTCGGTGGAGCGCTTCAGCACGATGTCGATGTGGCCCCAGTCCTTCGCGGAGTCGGCCCTGCCCTCGCAGAAGGCGAGGAGCGTGCCTTCGTGCGTGCGGACGACGGCCGGGATCCGGTAACTGGCGTACCCCTCCTGGCCGGCGCGGAAGGGGACGGTGGCTGCGGACATGGACGGCTCTCCTTTTGCTTCGCCTTGCTCTGCCGGTGCGCTTCGCCCTACTGCTTCCCCGTTCGCCCCGCCGGTGATCTCCGGTGCGGGGCGGTCATGCGGTCCCGTGCCCCGCCTGGGGGATTTCGCGGTGAACTGAGGGCCAAGGGTGGCGGGTTACGGCAGGATGCCGTGGCATGGATGCCGTACGGGTCGCGCTGCTGCGCGAAGTGCTCGCCGGGACCGAGTGGTTGGGGGCCACGCGCAGGTTCGCCGGGGTGCTGCGGGGGTCCGTGGTGTCGCACGGGGGCGGGCTGCTGCTGGTCGGCACCCGGGAGTACGAGCCGTGGCATCTGGCCGCGCACCTCGTGGACGAGGCGGCGTGGTCCGGCACGCCGGAGCTGGCGCCGACGCTCGTACGCCATGACGCGCGCCCTTCGGACCCGGCGCACCTCGCGGTCGGCCTGGGACGGATCGAGGCGGCCCGGCGGGGCGAGACGCTGCTGGTGGTGTCGCCGGAGGGGCCCGGCGACACACTGCTGGAGCGGGTGCACGACGCGCGGCGGGCCGGGGCGACGGTGCTGGCGCTGGGCGCCGCCGAGGGGGACCTCGCGACGATGGCGCACGACGCGCTGGCCGTCGGGGCGGGGTCGGAGCTCGACCTGGAAGCCGTGCAGCACCTGGTGAGCGCGGCGGCGGGCGAGAACGCGCTGCCGGCGGTGCGCGGCCGGCGCCGGTTCCGGGACCGCCTGTCGCGCCTGGCCGACGAACTGACCTCCCCGCCGCCGCCCCGCTGGTGACCGGCCCGGGCCCGCCACTGCCCGGCCCCTGCCCGGTCCCGCACGGGACGGCGGCCACCCCCGCGTAAAGCAGTTGCCCCAGGCCCCGGCCCCGTCCGAACATGGCCTGTCGTGAACGACGACGCCCCACCCCAGCCCCCCACCGGCCCGCGCGCCCTCCTGCCCGACCTCGCCCCGTGGCGGACCTCACCCGACTTCCGCAGGCTGTGGGTCGCGGGTCTGATCACCAACTTCGGCAGCTTCCTGACCTTCGTGGCGCTGCCGGTGCAGATCAAGGAGCTCACCGGGTCGGCCGTGGCCGTGGGCGCGATCGGGGCCGTGGAGCTGGTGCCGCTCGTCGTGTTCGGGCTGTACGGCGGCGCGCTCGCCGACGCCTGGGACAAGCGGAAGCTGATCCTGTGGACGGAGGCCGGGCTCGGCCTGCTGTGCGCGGTGCTGCTGGTGAACGCGCTGCTGCCGAACCCGGCGATCTGGCCGCTGTACGTGGTCGCCGCCCTGTCCTCCGCGCTGATATCGGTCCAGCGGCCCGCGCTGGACGCGCTGACGCCCCGGATCGTGGCCCACCAGCACCTGCCGGCCGCCGCCTCGCTCAACGCGCTGCGCTGGCAGGTCGGCGGCATCGCGGGCCCGGCGCTGGCCGGCGTCGTCGTGGCGTACGCCGGGCTGGGCTGGGCCTACGCGCTGGACCTCGTCACCTTCGCCGTCTCGGTGGCGCTGGCGCTCGGCCTCGCCGCCTCCCCCGCGTCCCACGAGGCGGCCAAGCCGTCCTGGACGTCGATCGCGGAGGGCGCCCGGTACGCGTGGAGCCGCAAGGAGTTGCTCGGCACCTACACGATCGACCTCGCGGCGATGTTCCTGGCGATGCCGCTCGCCGTGCTGCCGTTCCTCGCGGACGAGCTGCGCGCCGAGTGGTCGCTGGGTTTGATGTACGCGGCGATCCCGGCGGGTTCCCTGGTGGTGAGCCTGACCAGCGGCTGGACGTCACGGGTGCACCGGCACGGGCGGATGGTGGTGCTGGCGGCGGCCGGCTGGGGGCTCGCCATGGCCGCCGCGGGCATCGCCGGGAACGTGTGGCTGGTGCTGTTGTGCCTGGCGCTCGGTGGCGCCTTCGACATGGTCAGCGGCATCTTCCGGGCGGCGATGTGGAACCAGACGATCCCCGACGCGCTGCGCGGCCGGCTGGCCGGCATCGAACTGCTGTCGTACTCGGTGGGACCGCAGCTCGGCCAGGTCCGCGCGGGTGGCATGGCGGCGTGGGCGGGGGTGCGGGCGTCGGTGTGGTCCGGCGGGCTGCTGTGCGCGGGCGCGGTGGGGCTGCTGGCGCTCTGCCTTCCGAAGCTGATGACGTACGACGTGCGGACGAACGAGCACGCGACGCGACTGCGCGACCAGCGCGCAGCCGCGTCGACGGCGGCCTGATCAGTCCTCGTCGCGCTCCCCGCGCCCCACGGTGTCGTGCCACCGCGGGTCGTTCTCCCATTCGAGGTTCCGCTCGCGGGCCGTCTCCATCGCGTGTTCGGCCTCCGCGCGGCTGGTGTACGGGCCGAAGCGGTCCTTGTTGGGGCACTCGGGCCCCTCCTCGACCTTCTTGTGTTCCAGGCAGTAGTACCACTCGCCCGGTTTGCCGACGGTGCGCTTCTTGAACAGGGCCATGACCGGCTCCTTTCGCCAGGGGACATGGTCTCGTATGCCCGCTGGTTAGACTCGCTGGCATGTCTGGCCAGTCGCTGCTCGTACCAGGGGAGCTGTCTCCCACCCGTTCCGTGCCCGGAAACATCCGGCGGCCCGAGTACGTCGGCAGGCCCGCGCCGACGCCGTACACCGGGCCGGAGGTGCAGACGCCGGAGACCGTCGAGGCGATGCGGACCGCGGGGCGGATCGCCGCGCGGGCGATGGCCGAGGCGGCGAAGGCCATCGCGCCGGGCGTGACGACGGACGAGCTGGACCGGGTCGCGCACGAGTTCCTGTGCGACCACGGCGCCTACCCCTCCACGCTCGGTTACCGGGGCTTCCCGAAGTCCCTGTGCACCTCCGTCAACGAGGTGATCTGTCACGGCATCCCCGACTCGACGGTCCTGCGGGACGGCGACATCGTCAACCTGGACGTGACCGCGTACATCGGCGGGGTGCACGGCGACAACAACGCCACGTACCTGGTCGGCGACGTGGACGAGGAGAGCCGGCTGCTCGTCGAGCGCACCCGGGAGTCGCTGAACCGGGCGATCAAGGCCGTCCGGCCGGGCCGGCAGATCAACGTCATCGGCCGGGTCATCGAGTCGTACGCCAAGCGCTTCGGCTACGGCGTGGTCCGCGACTTCACCGGACACGGCATCAACTCGTCGTTCCACTCCGGTCTGATCGTCCCGCACTACGACGCGCCGCACGCGACCACCGTGATGCAGCCCGGCATGACCTTCACCATCGAGCCGATGCTGACGCTCGGGACGCACGAGTACGACATGTGGGACGACGGCTGGACGGTCGTCACGAAGGACCGCAGGCGGACGGCGCAGTTCGAGCACACGCTGGTCGTGACGGACTCCGGCGCGGAGATCCTCACGCTGCCGTAGGCCCCCTCCTGTCCAGGCCCGCCCTCTTCCGGGGGCGGGCCTCTTTCGTGTGCGGGCGGGTGTGCGGCCGGTGAGGATGAGGGGTACAGAGTTACCGACAGGATGTCGGAAAGGGCTTTGACTTAGGTAAACCTAACCATAGAAACTGGGCTCATGGACTCCTTCTCGACCCTCATCCGCACCGCTTCCCACGAGCAGCACGTGGAGGCGGAGACCTCGACGTTCATGAGCGATCTGCTGGGCGGCCGGTTGGGGGTGGACGCGTACGCGCGCTACACGGAGCAACTGTGGTTCGTGTACGAGGCCCTGGAGGCCGGCGCGGACCGGCTGGCCTCGGACCCGGTGGCGGGCCCCTTCATCCAGCCGGGGCTGTTCCGGCTGCCCGCCCTGGAGCGGGACCTCGCACATCTGCGGGGCGCCGGCTGGCGGGCGACGCTCACCGCCCTGCCCGCCACGCGGGCGTACGCGGACCGGGTCGCGCGGTGCGCGCGCGAGTGGCCCGCGGGCTACGTGGCCCACCACTACACCCGCTACCTCGGCGACCTGTCCGGCGGTCAGATCATCCGCGACAAGGCCGAGCGGACGTGGGGCTTCGCGAAGAAGGGCGACGGCGTCCGGTTCTACGTCTTCGAGGAGATCGGCAACCCGGCGGCGTTCAAGCGGGGTTACCGCGAACTGCTGGACGCGATCGACGCGGACGAGCTGGAGCGGCAGCGGGTCGTGGCCGAGTGCAAAGAGGCCTTCGCGCTGAACACCGCCGTGTTCCGGGCGCTGGGCGAGGAGTTCCCGCTGTCCGCCTGAGCGGGGCCGCGGCAACGGAGCGGGTCCCCCTCGCGTCGTGCGAGAGGGACCCGGGGCCCGGCTCGGGACGGAACCCGGCGTGCCTGGCGTGTGCCGCTCAGAAGTCGAAGACCCCGTTGTGGCAGACCGCGCCCGCGAACTCGATGTCGGCGGTCTCCGCGTCGACGGAGCCCGCGTACGGGCTGCACGGAACGGTCTCGTCGGTCGCGACCCGGGGGTCGAGGGCGGTGGCCGTCGCGGCGCCGGTGGCGGTCAGGGCGGCGGCCAGGAAGGTCGCGGCCAGGGCAGATCGGATGCGCATGGGGCTCCTCTCGCGATGCTGAGTGGTCACGCCCATCGGTCCCCGCTCACCACACCGCGCACACGCTGTTCCACCCGTACGGGCGCTCAGCGCTCCAGCAGGACCCGGCCCCCGATCTCCACCCACCCGTCCGGCTGAGGCGCCGTCAGAATCTGTGAACCGGCGCCCTGCGCGATGTTCAGGGCCCGATCCAGCCGGGCCGTCAGCAGCAGGGCGGCGGCGCCGGTCGCCTCGTCCTCATCGATGCCGTCGCCCCGGCCGGGAAAGCCGCGCGCCCGTACCCGGCCCGCCGCCTCGTCCTCCCACGCCCAGGCGTACAGCCAATCCCCCGGCGGCGGTACGGGCAGGTCGTCGACCTCGGCGGCGGTGGCGTACCGGCGCAGGGTGCGCGGCTCCGGCCACTCCGGGCGCGCCTCGATCCAGCTGAACTCCCCGTCCTGCCGGGCCCCCACCACCCCGGCGGGCGTGACCAGCTCGGGCACGTCGAGCAGCCAGGCCGCGCCGACGCACGGGTGCCCGGCGAACGGCAGGCGCGCGCCGGGCGTGTAGATGTCGATGACGCCGCGCTCGGGGTCGTCCACGAACACGGTCTCGCTGAACCCGAGCTTCGCCGCGAACGCCTGCCGTTCGCTCCGCCCGGGAAGGACCGAACCGTCGCGGACGACGCCCAGTTCGTTGCCGTATCCGCCGCTGGCCGCGCAGAAGACACGCAGCACGTCGTAGTCAGTCACTCCGGCATTCAAACACCACCGGCGCGCGGGGACCGCCCCGTCCTCGAGCCACCGGCCGACGCCCTCGACCTCAAGCACGAGAAACTGGTGCTGCGGCTGTGCCGGGAGCGGCACCCTCGCCGGGATCTGTGAAGTCCAGGTCACGGTGTGGCCGCTGTACCCGGAACCGGCCGCCCGCGCGCCGGGGTGCCCCGGTAGGGTTCGCCTCCGGGAAGGGGAAGGTGGAAAGGACCCGATGAGCAGGGATCGCGGCCCTCGCAGGCTTCGCAGGCTGGACCGGAGTGCGCTCATGGCCGCTTCGCTGACCGCTTTGTCGTTGACGGCGAGCGGATGCGTGGTGGTGCACGGGGAGCGGGAGGTGCTGCCGGGCGCGACCCAGGACGAGGCGGCCGAGGCGCTCCAGGAGTTCACGAGCGCGTACAACAAGGCGGACAAGTCGTACGACAGTTCGCTCGACGCCGACCACGTCACAGGGCCGCTGGCCGCCATCGACGAGGCGCGGCTGAAGGCGGGCCACGTCAACAACCCGGGCGGCAACCCGAACCACGCCCCGCTGGAGTTCAGCGACGTCACGTACACGATTCCGAAGAAGGCGGGCTGGCCGCGCTGGTTCCTCGCGGACGCCAAGGCCAACCGGGGCGGGGACGCGCGCTGGCTGCTGGTGTTCACCCGGGACGGACTGGAGGAGGAGTGGGAGGTGTCCTATCTGACGCTCGTGGCGCCCGGGAAGGTGCCGGAGTTCAAGAAGGACAAGGACGGCTGGGCCGAGGCCCTGCCCGTCGACTCCGCCGAATTCGCCGTGAACCCGGCCCGGTTGAGCAAGGACTACGTCGCGTACCTCCAGAACGGCGGCGCCGGCTTCGCGCCCGGCGCGCACACCAGCCAGTGGCGCGAGGACCGGGAGAAGAACAAGGAGCGGCCGGGTCTGGTCACCCAGTACCTCGACGAGCCGCTGACCGAGGGCGACTACGCCCCGGTCGCGCTGCGCACCGCGGACGGTGGGGCGCTGGTGTTCTTCACCACGCACCACTACGAGAAGCAGACGGCCGCGGCGGGCACGTCGGTTCCGGAGCCGAGCGAGGACGTGGAGGCGCTGACCACCGGCGAGATCAAGCAGTCGCTGACGATGGAGTTCGTCTCCAACCAGGTGGCGCTGGACCCGAGGAAGGGATCCGGCGCGGACCAGGACCAGGTGACCGTGCTGGGCCGTATCCAGGGGCTGACGTCCGCGAAGGGCGAGTAGCCCTTCAGCAACCGGAACCGGAAGCGGTGTCGGATCCTTGGCCAGGAGTCAGTGGCGCAGGGGCCAGGCCGCGCTCGTGTGGTCGGCCTCCGTGCTCGCGTGCCGGGCGCAGGCGTCCGTGAGCGACTCCAGCAGGGTCAGCGGGTCGGGCAGCGGGTGCTCGGGACCGCGCAGCCAGCGAACGGACTGGTCGTCACCGGGGAGCCGGGCCGGGGGCACGAGGACGTAGGAGCCGCGGCAGTGCCAGCGCAGGCCGGGATGCTCGTCCATCGTCTCGGGGTGGCAGTCCAGTTCGCACGGCCACCACTCGTCCTCCTCCTCGGGCGTGCCGCGGGTGAGGGTGAAGAACAGCATGCGGCCGTCGTCGCTGGTGGCGACCGGGCCGACCTCCACACCCGAGGCGAGCAGCCGGTCCAGGGCCTCGCGGCCGGCCTCCAGCGGCACGTCGAGGACGTCGTGCGTCATGCCGGTGGCGGTGATGAAGTTGGCCTGCGGCTGGTGGCGGGCCCAGCGCTCGATCTGGGCACGGTCGGTGGTGGACTGCGTCTGCCAGGCGAACGACACCGGGTGCCGGGCGGGGGTGGGACAGCCGACGCGGTCGCAGGAACAGCGGTAGTCGGGTGCCGGATAGGCGGCGGGCGCCAGGGGCAGTCCCGCGGCGGCGGTGGCGAGCAGCTGGGCCTCCCGGCCGCCGTCGTCGGCGGTCTCCTTGGGGCGGCGTCCGCGCAGCCACTGGGAGAGTGTGCCCTGCCGGCCGGAGCGGCCGCCGAACTCCGCGCTCATCTATCCCCTCGCCTCGCCTGTGGAACGGTCACCATGCCCCATGGTCCCACCATCCTGCGCCCTGGGAGGCCGTAGTCCCCAACCGGGGCCGGGGGTACGAGACATACTCCACACCGGGAATCACGGACAGCCACGGTGGATCACATCCGGTCACCGGGGTGCGAGGCCGTGCAACGCGTAGTCGACGAGGGTGTCGGTGTACTCGTAGGAGATCGGGCCGGTGCGCTGCAACCAGCGCTGGGCCAGCGGGGAGACGAAGAGTTCCAGTGCGATGCGCGGGTCGATGCCGGGGCGGACCTGGCCGGCGTCCTGCGCCGCGCGCAGTCGCCGCACGTACAACTGGAGCTGCGGTTCGAGGAGCTTGGCGACGAACTGCCGCCCGAGCGCCTCGTTGACGACGCCCTCGGCGGCCAGGGCGCGGGACGGGGCTTCGAACTTGGGGTCGAGGAGTTCGTCGACGGTGGCGCGCAGGACGTACTTGAGGTCGGCGGCGAGGTCGCCGGTGTCCGGGATGGCGTACTCGGCGGCCGGTCGCGCTCCCTGCTCGGCTCCCTGTTCGGCGGCCTGCTCCGCCGCCTGCTCGCCGAGGTCGAGGAAGGCCTCCAGGAGTACGTCCGCCTTGGACGGCCACCAGCGGTAGATCGTCTGCTTGCCCACGCCGGCGCGGGCGGCGATGCCCTCGATGGTGGCCTTCGCGTAACCGACCTCCGCGACGAGCGCGAGGGCGGCGCCGTAGATCGCGCGGCGAGACCTCTCGCTGCGGCGGGTGGAGTCAGGGGCGGGCTTCTTGACCATGCGACGAATCTATCAGGTTGACAAGACGGCACGTCTCGTTGCAGCCTGTGAAGGCAAAGGCGAGACGATACGTCTCGTCCCTGCTGTTGGACGGACAGGGATGTCAGCGACGTACAGGGAGGCAGAGCATGACCCGAGGTGGAGCCGGAAACATGCTGGGGGTCGGCGGCACGCGCCGGAAGCTCGGCCGCAAGGCCCTGCGCGGCGGCAACCGGGGCGGCCGCGTCGGCGGCCCCGACGCCCAGGCCCAGAAACGGGAACTGCTGCGCAAGTTCCAGGAGAAGAACGCGGGACAGTAGGTCTCGGTGCCGCGTCACAGGGGCCAGGGGTCGCCCCAGCCGGCGTCGCGCGCGGCCTTGTAGAGGTCGCCGTGACGCTTGGTGACCGTCGTGCGGCGCAGGGCGGGCCCGTTCGGGTCGGGGCCTTCGCACAGGTCCAGCAGCACCTGGCCCTTGCGGATCTGCGGCTTCCGTACGACGCGGGCGGCGGCCGGCGCGGGGCGGAAGCGGGTCGCGGCGACGTAGCTGAACTTCTCGTCCTCGTAGGCCAGGGAGCCGCCCTTGACCTGGCGGTGCAGGGAGGAGCGGCTGACCCGGGCCGAGAAGTGGCACCAGTCGGTGCCGGGGACGATCGGGCAGGCGGCGCTGTGCGGGCACGGGGCGGCGATGTGGAAGCCGGCGCCGATCAGCCGGTCGCGGGCCTCGATGACGCGGGCGTAGCCGTCGGGGGTGCCGGGTTCGACGATCACCACGGCCTGGGCCGCGGAGGCGGCGGCGTCGACGAGGGCGGTGCGGTCGGGGGCGGTGAGCTCGTTGAGGACGTAGGACACGGTGACGAGATCTGTGCTCTCCATGGTGAGCGCCGATCCGATACGGGAGCGCTGCCAGCGGGTGTCCCGCAGCGCCGGGTTGGCCGCCGCGATCTCCCGGCCCAGCGCCAGCGCCGGCTCGGCCCAGTCGAGCACGGTGACCGGGCGTGTGCCCTCCCAGGTGGCGGTGACGGCCCAGGTCGCCGCGCCCGTACCGCCCCCGACGTCCACGTGCCCGCCCGGCTCCCAGTCCGGCGCGGCGTCCGCGAGCGCCTCCAGCGCCGCGGAGACCGCCTCGAAGGTGGCCGGCATCCGGTACGCCGCGTACGCGACCACGTCCGCCCGGTCCCGCAGGATCGGCGCGTCGGTCGGGGTGGCCCCCCGGTAGTTCGCGATCAGCCGTTCCACCGCCTGCGCGGCCTGCCTGGGCGGCAGCCCGTCGAGGAGCCCGGCGAGGGCGGCGCGGAGGGTGTCGGAGGCGGGCAGGGGCGCGTTCACCGTGCGATTCTCTCAGGTCGCCGGCGCGCTCATACTCCCCGCACCGCCCAGGCCATCCGCGACCCCGCCCGGGCCCGTGGCCGGCTGTCGGGCGCCCGGCGCCGCGGATGGACCGTGTTGGCCAGCAGGATCAGGAAGGTGTCCGTCGCCCGGTCCACCACCAGGGACGTTCCCGTGAACCCGGTGTGGCCCGCCGCGCCCCTGCCCGCCAGCTCCCCCATGAACCACGACTGGTCCATGGCGAAGCCCAGCCCGGGCGGCGTCAGCATCAGGTCCACGTAGTCCGGGCCCAGGATGCGCGCCGGCCCGTACGAGCCGCCCGCCAGCAGCGCGCGGCAGAAGACCGCCAGGTCCCGGGCCGTCGAGAACAGCCCGGCGTGCCCGGCGACCCCGCCCAGCGCCCAGGCGTTCTCGTCGTGGACCTCGCCCCGCAGCATCCCCCGGTCCGCCTTCGCCCACGGGCGGCGCTGGTCCTCCGTCGCCGCCGCGTCCGGGCACGGGCCGAAGCGGGTCGACGTCATGCCCAGGGGCCGGGTGATGCCGTCGCGGATCAGGACGTCCAGGGGGCGGCCGGTGACGCGTTCGAGGACGTACTGGAGCAGGAGCAGGTTCAGGTCCGAGTAGCGGTACTCGCCCGGCGGGCCGTCCGGGGCCTCCGCGCGGAGCAGGGCCAGGCGTTCCGCGGCCGTCGCGCAGTCGTACAGCGGCAGTTCGGGGCGCAGCCCCGAGGTGTGGGTGAGGAGGGCGCGGACCGTGATGCCGTGCCGGGCGGCAGCCCGGAACTCGGGGAGGTACGCGCCGACCTGCCCGTCGATGCCCAGCGTGCGGCGCTCGATCTGCTGCACCGCGGCGACGGCCGTGAACAGCTTGGTGAGCGAGGCCAGGTCGAAGACGGTGTCGACGGTCATCGGCACACGTGCGGAGCGCGGCAGTTCCACGCCCGCGTCCGTCTCCGGGTCGTACGCCGCGTACCGCACCGCGTGGCCCGCCGCCTCGTGCACCGCGAGCACCGGCCCCCGCCCGGCGGCCACGACGACTCCCGGTGCCCACGGGCGTTCCCCGGTGGTCAGCTGCCGGACCTCGCGGACCAGGGCGCGGAGTTCGCCGGCGTCGAGGCCGGCCCGTTCCGGGGCACCAGTACGCAGTTTGGGTGCGCTCAGCTCTCTTCCCCCAAGCTCTCGGACGCGCTCGCCGAGCGGAGGGTACCCCCACCCTCCCAGTCCGCACGGTTGTTCCAGGGACGGCACATTCCCACGAAGCAGCCGACCGCCACCAGCGCAGCGGCCAGTTGGACGACGGCCATGGGGACGGCGGTGTGCTCACCGGCGACCCCGACGAGCGGGGAGGCGATCGCACCGATGAGGAAGGAGGACGTGCCGAGCAGCGCGGACGCGGACCCGGCCGCGTGCCGTACCCGCATCAGGGCCAGCGCCTGGGTGTTGGGCAGGGTGATGCCCATCGCGCTCATCAGCACGAACAGCGCGCCGGCCACCGGCGCGAGCCCCACCTCGCCGAAGACGCCCACCGACATCAGCAGCAGCGCGGTCGCGGCCAGCACGACGATGCCGAGGCCGACGGCCAGCACCTTGTCCAGGCGGACCCGGCCGACCAGCACCTTGCCGTTGATCTGCCCGGCGACGACCAGCCCGATCGAGTTCAGGCCGAACAGCAGGCTGAACGTCTGCGGGGAGGCGCCGTAGATCTCCTGGACGACGAACGGCGAGGCCGCGATGTACGCGAACAGCGCGGCGAAGGCGAAGCCGCCGGCGAGCATGAAGCCGGTGAACGGCAGGTCGGCCAGCAGGCGGCGCATGGTGTGCAGGGCCTCGCCGACGCCGCCGCTGTGCCGCTCCTCGGTGGGCAGGGTCTCCGGGAGCCGGAACCACACCACCGCCGCGAGCACCGCCCCGACGACGGCGAGCAGCACGAACACACCCCGCCAGTCCGTCACCCGCAGCATCTGGCCGCCGATCAGCGGCGCCACGATGGGGGCGACGCCGGAGATCAGCATCAGGGTGGAGAAGAAGCGGGCCATGGCCATGCCGTCGTACAGATCGCGCACGACCGCCCGGGCGATCACGATCCCGGCCGCGCCCGCGAGCCCCTGCGCCAGCCGGAAGGCGACCAGCGTCCCGACGGTGGGCGCCAGGGCGCACAGCACGGTGGCGACGACGTAGACGGCGAGTCCGGCCAGCAGCGGGCGGCGGCGGCCCCAGCGGTCGCTCATCGGACCGACGATCAGCTGGCCGAAGGCCATGCCGGCCAGGCAGGCGGTGAGGGTGAGCTGCACGGTCGCGGCGGGCGCGTGCAGCGAGCGGGTGACCTCCGGCAGCGCCGGGAGGTACATGTCCATGGCCAGCGGCGGGGTGGCGGTCAGGCCGCCGAGGACGAGCGTGACGAGCAGACCGGTGCGGCGCGGTGCACGGACGGGCGGCCGCGTGCGGGCCGCGGCCGCCTGTGACAGGTCCGGTATCGGTGCCCCCTCGGGCATGTGCCCCTCCCTCTCCGAGCAGTCCGGTCCCTATGCTCTCAGTTCGAACACGGTGCCTGCTGACATCGAACGAGAACGAACGAGAACGAACGAGAACGAGGGCGGGGCAGGAATGGGCGCGGAGAACGTGCGGTGGGGAATTCTGGCGACGGGCGGGATCGCGGCGGCGTTCACGGCGGATCTGGTGGATCTGCCGGACGCCGAGGTGGTGGCGGTGGCGTCACGGACCGCGGAGGCGGCGAAGGCGTTCGCGGAGCGGTTCGGGATTCCCCGGGCGTACGGGGACTGGGAGGCGCTGGCGCACGACGAGGACGTGGATGTGGTGTACGTCGCCACTCCGCACGCGGCGCACCGGACGGCCGCCGGTCTGGCCCTGGCGGCGGGGCGGAACGTGCTGCTGGAGAAGCCGTTCACGCTGAACGTGCGCCAGGCGCAGGAGCTGGTCGCGCTGGCGCGCGAGCGGGATCGCTTCCTGATGGAGGCGATGTGGATGTACTGCAGTCCGCTGGTGCGGCGGCTGAAGGCCCTGGTGGACGACGGGGCGATCGGTGAAGTGCGCAGTGTGCAGGCCGACTTCGGGCTGTCCGGGCCGTTCCCGCCCTCGCACCGGCTGCGGGATCCGCGGCAGGGCGGGGGTGCGCTGCTGGACCTCGGCGTGTACCCGGTGTCGTTCGCGCATCTGCTGCTCGGGGAACCGTCGGACATCGCGGCGAGAGCGGTGCTCTCCGACGAGGGCGTCGATCTCCAGACGGGTGCGCTGCTCTCCTGGGAGAGCGGTGCTCTCGCCTCGGTGCACTGCTCCATCGTGGGGGGTACGCCCGTCACGGCCTCGGTCACGGGCACCCAGGGCCGGATCGACATCCCGCACGGTTTCTTCAACCCGGAGCGGTTCGTCCTGCACCGCGACGGCCGGGACCCCGAGGAGTTCACCCACGACCCGGCCGCCGGCGCCGCGCACGACAGCCTCCAGCACGAGGCCCGCGAGGTGATGCGCGCCCTGCGCGCCGGCGAGACCGAGTCCCCGCTGGTCCCGCTCGACGGCACCCTCGCCGTGATGCGGACGCTCGACGCGATCCGGGACCGCATCGGCGTCCGCTACCCGGGCGAGGCCCCCGAGGCGGACCCCACGGCGGAACTCACACCGGCCTGAGCCCCTGCTCCCCCACCTCCGTGACGAAGGACGCGGCCGTCGTGACCGGCGCCCCCGGCGTGGTCACGTACGGCACCGTCCGGAAGTCGGCCCGTGCCTGCTCCCGGTCCAGCGCGACCGTCACATAGCCGCGCCGCCCGTTGTAGAACCGCATGTGCGGGTTGGCGGTCATGTACGTGTCCCAGTTGGCGGGCTTGTCCGCGCCGTCCCGGCCGCTGGCTATCGAGGTGGCGACGATCTCGGTGCCCAGCGTGCGCGAGGCCGGGTCGTCGAAGTCGTCCTTGATGTCGAAGGCGTAGCCGACGTGGACGTCGCCGGTGAGCACCATCAGGTTCTCGACGCCGGCGGCCCGCGCGCCGTCCAGCACCCGGCGGCGGGAGGCGCGGTAGCCGTCCCAGGCGTCCATCGACACCCGCGAGGGCTCGGTCAGGTCGAACTTCCGCTGGGAGAAGGTGACCTGCTGCGGTACGACGTTCCACAGCGCCCGCGAGCGGCGCCAGCCGTCGAGCAGCCAGCGCTCCTGCGTCGCGCCGGTCATGGTGCGCGCCGGGTCGTCGACCTCGGGGCCGGGCACGTCGGAGCCGTCGCCGTAGGCCTGGTCGGAGCGGTACTGCCGGGTGTCGAGCACGTCGAACTGGGCGAGCCGGCCCCACTGCAGCCGCCTGTAGAGCCGCATGTCCGGGCCCTCGGGGCGCTGGGGCAGGCGCAGCGGCTGGTTCTCCCAGTAGGCGCGGTAGGCGGAGGCGCGGCGCAGCAGGAACTCCTCCGGCGGGACGGAGTTCTCGGGGGTGTCGCCGGCGTAGTTGTTCTCGGTCTCGTGGTCGTCCCAGGTGACGACGAAGGGGTGCGCGGCGTGGGCGGCGCGCAGGTCGGGGTCGGACTTGTAGAGGGCGTACCGCAGCCGGTAGTCCTCCAGCGTCACCGTCTCCCGGTTGAACAGGTCGGGCAGGGTCCGGTCGGTGTAGTTGCGCTGGCCGCCCACCGCGTTGACGGCGTACTCGTACAGGTAGTCGCCGAGGTGGAAGACCACGTCGACGTCGTCCTGGGCGAGATGGCCGTACGCCGTGAAGTAGCCGTCGTGGTACGCCTGGCAGGAGACGGCGGCCAGGGTGAGGCCGGAGACCCGGTCGGAGGGGGCGGGCGCCGTCCGGGTGCGGCCGGCCGGGCTGATCCAGCGGCCGACGCGGAAGCGGTAGTGGTAGAGACGGCCGGGCTCCAGGTGGCCCACCTCCACGTGCACGGTGTGGTGCAACTCGGGGTGCGCGGTGGTGGTGCCGCGTCTGACGGGGCGGCGGAAGTGCTCGTCGCGGGCGAGTTCCCAGTGCACGGTGACACGTTCGGCGGGCAGGCCGCTGTCGGCCTGGAAGGGGACGGGGGCCAGCCGGGTCCACAGCAGGACCGAGGTGGGCTGGGGGTCGCCGGAGGCGACGCCGAGGGTGAAGGGGTCGTCCTTGATCTGCGCGGCGTCGAGTTCGGCGGCGCCGGCGACGCCCGCGGTGGGCAGGTTGACCGCGAAGGCGAGCGCGGCGGCGGCGCCGGTGGTGGTGAGGAAGCGACGGCGGCCGATGTGCCGGGCGGCTGCGCGTAGTTCGGGGGTGTGGTGGGGCTGACGGGCTGGGGGTGTCATCCGGTTCTCCCCTGACGATCCTGCGAGTGGGTGCAGGTGGCATTGGAGTGGCCCGGGACGACGGAGGATTGGCGGGTACACAACACCCGCATGGCGGACTCATGAGTTCCGGATGGCGGACCGTCTCCTACCCTTCAGGGCTATGAATGCCAAGCAAACTGCCGAACGGCAGTCGAGGATCGCGGTCGTGACCGGTGCGGGCTCCGGGGTCGGCCGCGCGGTCACGGAGGAGCTGCTGCGCGCCGGCTGGTCGGTCGCGCTGGCCGGCCGCCGGGAGGAGACACTCCGGGAGACGGCGGCCCTGGTGCCCGAGGGCGCATGTCTCGCCGTCCGCACGGACGTGTCGCGGGAGGAGGACGTGACCGCGCTGTTCGCGGCGACCGTCGAGCGGTTCGGGCGGGTGGACCTGCTGTTCAACAACGCGGGGACGTTCGGGCCCGGCGGGGTGCCGGTCGAGGAACTGGCGTACGACGCCTGGCGCCACGTGGTGGACACCAACCTCAACGGCGCGTTCCTGTGCGCGCGGGCGGCGTACCGGCAGATGAAGGAGCAGGACCCGCAGGGCGGCCGGATCATCAACAACGGCTCGATCTCGGCGCACGCGCCCCGCCCGCGCTCCGCCGCCTACACCGCCACCAAGCACGCGCTGACCGGCCTGACCAAGGCACTGTCGCTGGACGGGCGGCCGTACCGGATCGCGGTCGGACAGATCGACATCGGCAACGCGGCGACCGACATGACGAAGGCCATGGAGCACGGCGCTCCGCAGGCGAACGGCGAGGTGGCGCCGGAGCCGGTGATGGACGTCGCCGACGTGGCGCGCACGGTGCGGCACATGGCGGAGCTGCCGCTGGAGGCGAACGTGCAGTTCGCGACGGTGCTGGCGACGACGATGCCGTACATCGGGCGCGGCTGAAGTCGAGCGGAAAAGTCGAGCGAGTGGAAAAGTCGAGTGGAAAGGGTGAACGGTCAACCTGCACAAGCGGAGTTCGACCGTCCGCCCCATTGCCGCCGGTGGGGGGCTTATGCTCGACTCTCCTCCACAGGAACTTCACACAAGGGCTTCACACTTGGAGCGTCGAGCTCCCGTCAGCCACATCTCTGGGGGGCGGCAGCCGTTCCACGGCGACCGGAGGGGGGACCTCGCGAGGGACCGCGAGGTACGAACCGGTCGGCCGTGGCACGGCTGCCGCGTTCACGGCGCCACCGGCCCGGCGCTCACCGGCCCAGGACGACGTCGATCTCCGCCAGCTGCCCCGCGGTGAGCGGCCCCTTGGCGAGCGCGCCCGCGTTCTCCTCGGCCTGGGCGACCGTGCGGAAGCCGGGGATCGGGACCGTGCACGCGGCGCGCGCCCAGATCCAGGCGAGGGAGCCCTGCGCGAGGGTGCGGCCGTCGCTGGTCAGGATCTGCCGCAGTGCGTCGACCTGGCGCGTCCACTCCGGGTCGGCGCCCCTGCCGGACGCGAACCCCGGCAGCCAGGCGGGCGGCGCGCTGCGGATGTCCCCCGTCTCGAGGGGCTGCCCGGCGGCCCGCTTCCCGGTCAGCAGTCCCATCGCCAACGGACTGCGGTTGATGCCGGCGAGCCCCGACTCCGCGCAGAGCGCGAGCATCTCGGGCGCGTCCTGCAGGACGTTGAGGCGGTGCTGTACGGCGGCACAGTGCGCCCCCTCGGCGAAGACGGCGGCGCGGGCGGGGTCGTCGGTGCTCCACCCGTAGGCACGGACAAGCCCCTCCCGCACGAACTCCTCGCATGCCTCCCGCAGTTCGGCCGCCCGCTCCGGGTCCGCGTCGGACAGGTGCAGCTGGTACAGGTCGACGTGGTCGGTGTCCAGGCGGCGCAGGGAGGCGGTCAGTGCGCGGCGCGCGTACGCCGGGGAGTCGTCGCTGCCGGTGAGGGTGCGGGTGTCCGCGTCGAAGACGTTGCCCCACTTGGTGGCGACGACGACATCGGCGCGGCGCTTGCCGAGGGCGCGGCCGAGGACGCGTTCGCTGTGGCCCGCGCCGTAGGTGTCGGCGGTGTCGAAGAAGGTGACGCCGAGGTCGAGGGCGCGCCGGATCGCCCGCACGGACTCCTCGTCGTCGACCGTGCCCCAGCCCAGCGGCTGCCCGGAGGGGTCCTGCCACTCACCGCCGACAGCCCAGCAGCCGAAGCCGAGAGCACTGATCTCGATGCCGCTGCGCCCGAGTGTTCTGGTGTTCGTCATAGTCCCGTGAGGCTAGATGAATGAGTCCGATGTGTGTGCTGGTCGCGACCATGGCGAAGGGCGCCCGTTGGTCAGTGTGTGAAGACAAACCTGGACGCCCTTCTGGCGGCACTGTACGTGTTCATCGACGACCACGTGGCGCCTTGTCGCCGGATCGGGCGACCCCCGAAACTCACGGACGCCGAACTGCTGTGCCTGGCGGTCGCCCAGGTCCTGCTCGGCTTCCCCTCCGCCCGGCACTGGATCCGCTTCGCCCACGCCCGGCTGGGCCACCTCTTCCGCTACCTGCCCCAGCAGTCGGCCTACAACAAGCGCCTCAACGCCGCCGGGCCGCTGATCAGCCATGTGATCGAGGCCCTGGCCAGGCAGGTGCCG
>NZ_JBFBJT010000024.1:0-68210 GCF_040686175.1 Streptomyces sp. NPDC086077
AAACGCCCGGTTACATTTCGAACCCGGAAGCTAAGCCTTACAGCGCCGATGGTACTGCAGGGGGGACCCTGTGGGAGAGTAGGACGCCGCCGAACTACCTTTAGAGCTCCGGCTCTTGGGCACATGCCCAGGAGCCGGAGCTTTTTTGCGTTGAGGTAAGGTCGGGGGGCATCGTTGGCTCGTTTTCGACAGGAGGCCCCCGGTTGGAGGTCCAGGAGACCCGCGTTCAGACGGACCGGGTCCTCACCATCCCGAACATCCTCAGCATGGCCCGGCTTCTTGGCGTGCCCCTGTTTCTGTGGCTGATCCTCAGGCCCGAGTTCGGCGGGCCGAAGAGTGACGGCTGGGCGCTGCTGGTGCTGGCTCTGAGCGGGATCAGTGACTACCTGGACGGCAAACTCGCCCGGCGCTGGAACCAGATCAGCAGCCTTGGCCGGCTCCTCGATCCTGCCGCGGACCGGCTCTACATTCTCTCGACCCTGGTCGGGCTCACGTGGCGCGAGATTCTGCCCCTCTGGTTGACCGCTGTACTGCTTGCGCGGGAACTGGTGCTGCTGGTGATGGTGGGCATCCTCAGACGCCACGGCTATCCGCCGCCCCAGGTGAACTTCCTCGGCAAGGCCGCCACCTTCAACCTGATGTACGCCTTCCCGTTGCTGCTGCTCAGTGACGGAAGCGGATGGCTGACGTCACTCGCTGCGATTTTCGGATGGGCGTTCGCCGGATGGGGTACAACCCTCTACTGGTGGGCAGGAGTCCTCTACGTGGTACAGGTCCGCCGTCTGGTTCGCGCGGACGCCATGGCCGATTGAGCTCGTCGAATGCGCGGCCGCAGCGGTGCGATGGCCCGCAAGGGAAAAGTGCGGGACAATTCGGACGGGTGAAGTCGGCTAGACCGTCGTCTCTTCGAGGAGGACGCTTCCGACATGAAGGCCGTCGTGATGGCCGGTGGCGAGGGCACGCGCCTTCGTCCCATGACCTCAAGCATGCCCAAGCCGCTCCTGCCGGTGGCCAACCGGCCGATCATGGAGCATGTGCTTCGGCTGCTCAAAAGGCATGGGCTCAACGAGACAGTCGTGACTGTCCAGTTCCTTGCGTCACTGGTCAAGAACTACTTCGGTGACGGCGAAGAGCTCGGTATGGAGCTCACGTATGCCAACGAGGAGAAGCCACTCGGAACCGCCGGAAGTGTCAAAAACGCCGAAGAGGCGTTGAAGGACGACACCTTCCTTGTCATCTCCGGTGATGCCCTGACCGACTTCGACCTCACCGAACTGATCAACTTCCACAAGGAAAAGGGTGCGCTGGTCACGGTCTGTCTGACCCGTGTCCCGAATCCCTTGGAATTCGGAATCACGATCGTCGACGAAGAGGGCAAGGTCGAGCGGTTCCTTGAGAAGCCGACCTGGGGGCAGGTCTTCTCGGACACCGTGAACACCGGAATCTACGTCATGGAGCCCGAGGTCTTCGACTATGTCGAGGCCGATGTGTCCGTCGACTGGTCCGGTGAAGTCTTCCCGCAGCTCATGAAGGAGGGCAAGCCGGTATACGGCTATGTCGCCGAGGGCTATTGGGAGGATGTCGGCACGCACGAGAGCTATGTCAAGGCGCAGGCGGACGTCCTGGAGCGCAAGGTCGACGTCGAGATCGACGGCTTCGAGATCTCGCCGGGCGTGTGGGTGGCCGAAGGGGCCGAAGTACATCCCGACGCCGTGCTCCGCGGGCCGCTCTACATCGGCGACTACGCGAAGGTCGAGGCCGGCGCGGAGATACGTGAGCACACCGTCGTCGGGTCGAACGTGGTCGTCAAGAGCGGCGCGTTCCTGCACAGGGCTGTGGTGCACGACAACGTGTATGTCGGACAGCACAGCAATCTGCGCGGCTGTGTCGTCGGGAAGAACACCGACATCATGCGGGCGGCCCGCATCGAGGACGGCGCCGTCATCGGTGATGAGTGCCTCATCGGTGAAGAATCGATCGTGCAGGGAAATGTGCGGGTCTACCCGTTCAAGACGATCGAGGCCGGCGCCTTCGTCAACACCTCGGTCATCTGGGAGTCGCGGGGCCAGGCCCATCTCTTCGGTGCACGTGGCGTTTCCGGAATCCTGAACGTCGAGATCACACCGGAGCTGGCCGTACGGCTGGCCGGTGCGTACGCGACGACGCTGAAGAAGGGGTCCACCGTCACCACGGCACGTGACCACTCCCGCGGTGCCCGTGCGCTGAAGCGGGCCGTGATCTCCGCGTTGCAGGCCAGCGCCATCGACGTACGCGACCTCGAGAACGTACCGCTGCCGGTCGCTCGGCAGCAGACGGCCAGGGGCAGTGCGGGCGGGATCATGATCCGGACGACGCCCGGGGTGCCGGACTCCGTGGACATCATGTTCTTCGACGGGCAAGGTGCCGATCTTTCGCAGGCGAGTCAGCGGAAGCTGGACCGGGTCTTCGCGCGTCAGGAGTACCGACGGGCGTTTCCCGGCGAGATCGGGGATCTGCACTTCCCGTCCAGCGTCTTCGACTCCTACACCGGGTCGCTGCTGAGGAACGTCGACATCAGCGGGATCGCCGAGTCGGGACTGAAGGTCGTCGTCGACGCCTCGAACGGAAGCTCGGGGCTGGTGCTGCCCAGCCTGCTCGGCAAACTGGGTGTGGACTCGCTGACGATCAACCCGGGTCTGGACGAGTCCAGGCCGACGGAGTCGGCGGATGCGCGGCGGTCGGGGCTGGTGCGACTGGGAGAGATCGTGGCGTCCGCGCGAGCCGCGTTCGGTGTGCGGTTCGACCCCGTCGGCGAGCGGCTGTCGCTGGTCGACGAGAAGGGGCGGATCGTCGAGGACGACCGGGCGCTGCTCGTGATGCTCGACCTGGTCGCGGCCGAGCGCCGTAGCGGGCGGGTCGCGCTTCCGGTGACCACCACGAGGATCGCCGAGCAGGTCGCGGCGTACCACGGGACCCAGGTCGAGTGGACCACCACGTCACCCGACGACCTGACCCGGGTCGGCCGGGACGAGACGACCATCTTCGGCGGTGACGGCAAGGGCGGCTTCATCGTCCCCGAGTTCAGCAGCGTCTTCGACGGTACGGCGGCCTTCGTACGGCTGATCGGACTGGTGGCCCGGACGCAGCTCACGCTGAGCCAGATCGACGCGCGCATCCCGCGCGCGCACGTCCTCAAGCGGGATCTGGCGACTCCGTGGGCGGTCAAGGGTCTCGTCATGCGGCGCGTGGTCGAGGCGGCCGGAGATCGTGACGTGGACACCACGGACGGTGTGCGCGTGGTCGAGGCCGACGGGCGCTGGGTGATGGTGCTGCCCGACCCGGCCGAGGCGGTCACCCACCTGTGGGCGGAGGGGCCGGACGACGCCTCCGCGCAGGCACTGCTCGACGAGTGGTCGTCGGTCGTGGACAGCGCCGGGCGGTAAAACAGCAGCACGCGCGCGTGCCGGACAAGTGTCCCCAAAAGGGCCTGTCCGGCACGCCGGTGGGGCCATTCGGAGGTAGCGGCCGCGACGTGCGACGATGTGCGGCATGCCGCAGCAGCCGCCCGTTCGGAGCACACCCGCGCGCCCTACGCGCCCGGACGCGTCCATGTCGCTGCTCACCAACGTCATGGATCACAGCCTCGATGACGGCTACGCCGAGGCGGCGGCCCGGAAGAAGACCACCGGAGGCATGCCGAAGACGTTGCGGGCGAAGCTCGGTCTCGCCGCCGGTCTGGTGCTGGCGGCTCTGGTCGTGACCGTCGGCGCGGCCCAGGCCCGGGTGGCGGCGCCGGTCGTGGCGAAGGAGCGCGAGGAGCTCATCGACCGGATCGACCGGGAGACCGCGGCGGCGGACGAGCTGGAGAGCACCGTCGACAAGCTGCGGGAAGACGTGAGCGCCCGGCAGCGGGAGGCGCTCAAGCAGAGCGGCGGCGGAGATCAGACGGAACTGGTCGGCATCCTGTCGGGTGCCGTCGAAGTGCATGGCCCCGGCGTGAAGTTGGTCGTGAACGACGCCAAGGAGGCCACCTCCGGCGCTGACAGCGACCCGCGCGGGACGACCGGCTTCTCCGACACCGGGCGGGTGCGTGACCGTGACATGCAGCGCGTGGTGAACGGGCTGTGGGAGTCGGGCGCCGAGGCCGTCTCGATCAATGGACAGCGCCTGACGGCGCTGTCGGCGATCCGGGCCGCGGGTGACGCGATACTGGTCGACAACCGGCCGCTGGTGCCGCCGTACACGGTGCTCGCGGTGGGGGACGGCGAGGGGCTGAGCACGAAGTTCCAGAACAGCGCGGACGGGCTGTACCTGCATGCCCTGCAGGAGAACTTCGGCATCCGGACGAGCATCTCGTCGGAGGGGGAGCTGCGGTTGCCGGCCGCGCCGAGTGTGATCGTCCGCACAGCACAGCCGATAACCGAGTCAGCACAGCAGAGAAGTGAGAAAGGCACATCGTGATCGCCGTACTGGGCCTCGTCGTGGGAGTCGTGGCCGGCCTGTTGGTCCGGCCCGAGGTTCCGGCGGTCGTCGAGCCTTATCTCCCGATCGCCGTGGTGGCGGCCTTGGACGCTGTCTTCGGTGGCCTGCGGGCCATGCTCGACGGCATCTTCGACGACAAGGTCTTCGTGGTCTCGTTCCTGTCGAACGTGGTCGTCGCCGCGTTGATCGTCTTCCTGGGCGACAAGTTGGGCGTCGGCGCCCAGCTGTCCACGGGTGTGGTGGTCGTCCTCGGTATCCGGATCTTCTCCAACGCCGCGGCGATCCGTCGGCACGTCTTCCGGGCGTGAGGCCGATGAGCGATCAGGACGAGAAGGCCGGCGGGACGACGGGCGAGAACCGGCTGCGCAAGGAGCTGCCCGACGAGGTGCGGGCCGAGGCCACGCCCACGACGGACGACACGACACTCCCGGACACCGCCGGGGAAAAGACGCGGTCCGAGATCACGGGGCGGCAGCGGCTCGTCGACGGACTGTGGCCGCCGCGGATCACCCGGGCCCAACTGATCGTCGCCCTGCTGCTGTTCGGGCTCGGCTTCGGCCTGGCGGTGCAGGTCGCCTCGAACAGCGACGGCGACAGCGCCCTGCGCGGAGCCCGCCAGGAGGATCTCGTGCGGATCCTCGATGAACTGGACGACCGTACTCAGCGTCTTGAGGACGAGAAGCAGGGTCTCGAGAACCAGCGGGACGAGCTGGAGAACAGCTCGAACCAGGCCGAGGAGGCCCGGCGGCAGACGATCGAGAAGGAAAGGCAACTCGGTGTGCTGGCGGGCACGGTGGCGGCACAGGGGCCCGGCATCACGATGACCATCGACGACACGAAGGGGACGGTCGAGGCGGACATGCTGCTCGACGCGATCCAGGAGCTGCGCGCGGCCGGCGCGGAGGCGATCCAGGTGAACGGCGTGCGGGTCGTCGCGAGCACCTATCTGACGGACTCCGGGCAAAGTGTGAGCGTCGACGGGAACAAGATCAACGCTCCCTATCGTTTCAAGGTCATCGGCAAGTCGCAGGACCTCGAACCGGCGCTCAACATCCCAGGAGGCGTGGTGCAGACGCTTGAGAAGGAGCAGGCCACCGTGACTGTCGAGCGGTCGGACAAGATCGTCGTGGACGCCTTGCGAGCGGTGAAGCGACCTGACTACGCTCGGTCGTCCTCCCAGTGAACCGGCGGTGCATGGCGGACGTCCGGGGAGGGCATGAGGTTGCGGGGGGTCGGCGCACCGATTGGGTGGTGCGTGGTGGAAACTGTCTGGTGGATACGGACGTTGTGAGGATGTCCGGGTCGACCAGTGTGTGCAATCAGGGTTCGTCCTGCCCCACGGGCGGGTCTGTTTCGGTCAAGGGGAATCGCCCGTGAAGTTGTTTGCGAAGTTGTTCGGCAAGAGCGCGCGAGAGGGTCGCGAAAACGCGACCGCTCGGCATCGCGCACAGCCTGACGCGGAGGGCCAGCGCCCGCTGTTCCGGGACCAGGTCGCTGGTCCGGGTGGCGACATTTCCGGTGGTCAGGGCGCGCCGTCGGTTGACCCTGCCCAGGCCGGCGGCATAGGTTTCGGGCAACCGTCAACCTCAAGTGCGGGTGGAGGGTTTTCCGCCGACCCGTACGCGTCCCACGCCCCTGCGGGGCAGCCGCGGCAGGAGGATCCGTCCATGTCGGCCCTGGTTTGTAC
Organism: Streptomyces sp. NPDC086077; assembly: GCF_040686175.1. NCBI lineage: Bacteria > Bacillati > Actinomycetota > Actinomycetes > Kitasatosporales > Streptomycetaceae > Streptomyces > Streptomyces sp. NPDC086077. Next base: position 6,149 of record NZ_JBFBJT010000024.1, read on the forward strand.
GAGGTGCGGTAACCGCAACGCGGAGAGCAGCCGCTTCTGTTCCAACTGCGGTGCGCCGCTGCGGCCGGGGGTGACGCCCGAGCGTCCGTCCGAGACGACCTCCACGATCTCCATCAGCGGTCTCGAGGCGTACGACGCCGAGGTCACCGGTCAGACACAGTTGCCCACGCTGTCTCCCGAGGCGCAGGCCGCGGTGGACGCGCTGCCGCTGGGCTCCGCGCTGCTGGTGGTGCGCCGGGGGCCGAACTCGGGCAGCCGCTTCCTGCTGGACAGCGACCTGACCACGGCCGGGCGGCACCCGCAGAGCGACATCTTCCTGGACGACGTGACGGTCTCGCGCCGCCACGTGGAGTTCCGGCGCAGCCCGGACGGGTCGTTCACGGTGGCCGACGTCGGCAGCCTGAACGGCACGTACGTCAACCGGGAGCGGATCGACCAGGTCGCTCTGTCGAACGGTGACGAGGTGCAGATCGGCAAGTACCGGCTCGTCTTCCACGCGAGCAGGCAGGGCATCTGACCCTCCTCCGGAGTCCGTCCGGAGAAACTCCGAGGGAAGTTCCATGCGTCACACACCGAGCGGCGGCTCCGGGTACGGTGCCGCCGCCACGGACAGCGGGCTGATGAGTATCGGCACGGTGTTAAACGTGCTGCGCGAGGAGTTTCCCGAGGTCACGATCTCCAAGATCCGCTTCTTGGAGTCGGAGGGGCTGATCGAGCCGCAGCGGACGCCCTCGGGGTACCGGAAGTTCGGCCCGGGGGACGTGGAGCGGCTCGGGCATGTGCTGCGGATGCAGCGGGACCACTACCTGCCGCTCAAGGTGATCCGTGAGCACCTTGACGCGATGGAGCGCGGCGAGCAGCTGCGGCTGCCGACGCTGGGCCGACAGCGTGACGGCGAGGCCGGGCTAGCCGACGGGCCGACGGCGTCCCGGATCGCACGGGCGGAGTTGCTGGCAGCGGCCGGGATCGGTGAGCGGGAGCTTTCCGAGTGGGAGTCGTACGGGCTGGTCACTCCAGTGGCGGACGGGGTCTACGACGCCGAGGCGGTCACCGTGTCGGCGCTCATCGTCGAGCTCGGGCGGTCCGGTATCGAGCCGCGGCATCTGCGCGCGATGAAGGCCGCGGCCGACCGTGAGGCCGGGCTCGTGGACCAGGTGGTGGCTCCGCTGAAGAGGCATCGGAACCCCCAGACGAGGGCGCATGCTGAGGCCCGGGCGAAGGAGCTGGCGGGGCTCACGGTGAAACTGCACGCGGCGCTGGTGCAGAGTGCGCTCGGGGTGCGGTTGCCCTGAGCGGGTTGTGTGGGGCGGTCCGTGCGAGGCGGCCTGCGGAAGTGTGCGCTCGGGCAGGGCGGGCTGTGCGTGGGCCGTGAGGATTGCCCCGGGCCCAGGCCCGGGGCCCGCTGATGGTTGCGCGGAGCCTCGGGGTCCGCCGATGGGTGCACAGGGCCAGGCGCCGGCGCCGGTTCAAGGAGCTGTGCTGCTGCCGGTGTGCCTCATGGCGGGGTCGCCGTGCGGCGTGTGGGCCCCCCTGGTGGCGGCTCGGTGAGCGGCTGAGCAAGGCCGGTGGGGGCTCAAGGGGCTGAGCTGTGTCGTGGCCCCAGGACAGGGGCGCCGGGTTGTCCGCACCTCAGGGCCCCGGATTGTCCGCGCCTCAGGAGCCGCGGGGGTATGTCCCGCTCATCAGGGGGAGCGCGCCGAGCTGGCGGGCGGCGGCCGGATCGCGTGGGGGATGACGGCCCGACTACCCAAACGTCCCGGGCACGGCCTAGGGTTGCTGTGTGAACGAGCTCGATGTCGTAGGTGTCCGGGTCGAAATGCCCTCCAACCAACCGATCGTGCTCCTGCGCGAAGTGGGAGGCGACCGTTACCTCCCCATCTGGATCGGGCCGGGGGAGGCGACGGCGATCGCCTTCGCCCAGCAGGGCATGGCCCCCGCGCGACCGCTGACCCACGACCTGTTCAAGGACGTGCTGGAGGCCGTCGGCCAGGAGCTCACCGAAGTACGCATCACGGACCTGCGTGAAGGCGTCTTCTACGCCGAGCTGGTCTTCGCCAGCGGCGTCGAGGTGAGCGCCCGCCCGTCCGATGCCATAGCGCTTGCCCTGCGCACCGGCACGCCGATCTACGGCAGTGACGGGGTGCTCGACGACGCCGGTATCGCGATCCCCGACGAGCAGGAGGACGAGGTGGAGAAGTTCCGGGAGTTCCTCGACCAGATCTCGCCCGAGGACTTCGGCAGCAGCAGCCAGTGAGTGGTGGCGGCCCGCGCGGGCCGGGGGTCCGCGGCGGGCCGGTGTGTGTCCGGGCCGTGCTCCCCGCCCCGGCACGTGCCGGCGGCGAGTGAGAGCGTCATGCGGCTTCCCGACAGAGCATTCGGCTAGCCTTTCCCCGCGATGGGGTGCGGGAAACCACTCTTAGGGTGATTATCACTCGGCGTGCCGAGTGTGGCGATCGTTGACGCACCCTTGGTGACTGCCTACCGTCGAGAAGGCAGGTCAAGGACGGAGGTCGGCGTGAGAAGCAGCGGCGACGGTACGGCTGGGGGTGCCCCCGGACGCAGTTTCGGGGAGAGCGGTCCGTACCCTCCCCCGAGCTCTCAGCTTCGCCCGAGTGGGGGGTACCCTCCGCACGGCAGGGCGAGTGATCACGCGCCGCAGCGACCTATGGCCGTTCCCGGCGGCGGAGGGGCGGCGCCCATGGCGTCCGAGGAGATCGGCTATCGAGGTCCGACGGCCTGCGCGGCCGCCGGCATCACCTATCGGCAACTGGACTACTGGGCCCGGACGGGTCTGGTCGAGCCGAGCGTGCGGCCCGCCCACGGGTCCGGCACGCAACGCCTGTACAGCTTTCGCGACGTCGTCGTTCTGAAGATCGTCAAGAGATTCCTCGACACCGGGGTGTCGCTGCAGAACATCCGCACCACCGTCCAGCACCTGCGGGAGCGTGGCTTCCGGGACCTGGAGCGGATGACGCTGATGAGCGACGGCGCCACCGTCTACGAGTGCACCTCGCCCGACGAGGTGCACGCGCTGCTCCAGGGCGGCCAGGGGATCTTCGGGATCGCCGTCGGCGTGGTCTGGCGGGACGTGGAGAGCGCCCTGTCGCAGCTGCACGGAGAACGCATCGACACCGGTGAGACGCTCCTCGGGCACAACCCGGCGGACGAGCTGGCACGGCGGCGCAACCGGGCCGTCTGAGGCACTGTCGGCGGCGGCTCGTGCCGCGCGGGCGTTGTCAGTGGCATGAGGCAGCATCGGACATGTGAGAACCGCGCCCACGATCCTGCATCTCGACATGGATGCCTTCTTCGCCTCGGTGGAGCAGGCGTCCAAGCCGAGCCTGCGCGGGAAAGCCGTGATCGTGGGTGGGCTCGGGCCGCGCGGAGTGGTGGCGACCTGCTCGTACGAGGCCCGGGTGTTCGGGGTGCATTCGGCGATGCCGATGGGCCAGGCGCGCCGGCTCGCGCCGAACGCCGCCTATCTGGTGCCGCGCTTCGGGTTGTACCGGACGATCAGCGAGCAGGTGATGGGCCTGCTGCGGGCACTGTCGCCGCTGGTGGAGCCGCTGAGCCTGGACGAGGCGTTCGTCGACCTGGAGGCCGGGGGGACGGCCTGGGACCGAGAGTCGGCGCGGCTGGCGGGCGTCAGGCTGCGGGCCGACATACGGGCCGTCACCGGCCTCACCGGGTCCGTAGGGCTCGCCGCCTCGAAGATGCTCGCGAAGATCGCCTCCGAGGAGGCCAAGCCGGACGGTCTGGTGCTGATCGAGCCGGGTACGGAGCGGGATCTGCTGGGGCCGATGTCGGTGCGGACGCTGCCGGGGGTGGGACCCGCGACGGGCGACCATCTGCGCCGGGCCGGTATCACCACGGTCGACGAGATCGCCGAGGCGGGCGAGGACGAGCTCGTACGGCTGCTGGGCAGGGCGCACGGGCACGCGCTGTACGCGATGGCGCTGGCCCTCGACGACCGGCCGGTGGTCGCCGAGCGTGAGGCGAAGTCCGTGTCGGTCGAGGACACCTACGACGTGGACATCCACGACAGGGTCCGGGTCGGGCTGGAGGTGCAGCGGCTCGCCGACCGGTGCGTGCGGCGGCTGCGCGGGGCCGGACTCTCGGGGCGGACGATCGTACTGAAGGTGCGGCGGTACGACTTCTCGACGCTGACCCGGTCCGAGACGCTGCGTGGGCCCACGGACGATCCGGCGGTGGTGCGGGAGGCGGCGGCCCGGCTGCTGGACTCCGTGGACACCACCGGGGGCGTGCGGCTGCTGGGGGTCGGGGTCAGCGGGCTGGCCGACTACACGCAGGAGGATCTGTTCGCGCAGGCGGCCGAGGAGCGGGACGAGGGGCAGGTGGAGGACGTGGCGGAAGAGCCCGAGCGGGAGGAGGCCGGGCCCGTCGAGCGGCGGTGGGCCGCCGGACACGATGTGCGGCACGCCGAGTACGGACACGGATGGGTACAGGGCAGCGGGCTGGGGAGAGTGACCGTGCGGTTCGAGACCCCCGAGTCGGAGCCGGGGCGGGTGCGGACCTTCAGGGTCGACGATCCCGCGCTGGAGCCGGCGGAGCCGCTGCCACTCGTGGCGCGAAGACCCGAGCTCCAGGGCTGAGCCTCCGGGGTCACGTCTCGTCCGAACCCGCCAGCTTGCCGAAGTCGCGGTCCGGCAGCGCCGGGGGAGCGGCCACGTCGAGGCCGTAGTGGTGGTAGAGCTGGAGTTCCTGCTCCGGGGAGAGGTGCCGGCCGACGCCGAAGTCGGGGGCGTCCTTGATCAGGGCGCGCTCGAAGGGGACGTGCAGAGTGCCGTCGATCAGCTCGCTCGGCTCCAGTGGGACGAAGGCGTCCCTGCTGAACAGGCCGGTCCGTATGGCCGCCCACTCCGGTACGCCGGTCGCGTCGTCGAGGTAGACCTCGTCGATGGTGCCGATCTTGCTGCCGTGGCGGTCGAATGCCTTGCGGCCGATCAGGTTGCGCGGATCGATGTCGGTCTGCACGGGCCCTCCACTCGCTCGCACCTCATCCGTAAGCACTACAAAAGAGCACATTGAGGAAGGCGGCCACTCGAACGCCCGGGTGTCGACCTCGCTGGTACTCTGGCAAACGGCTGCTGACCCCGTGCGGGAGAGTCCTCCGGAGACCACCACCGGGGGCGCCGAAGGAGCAAATCCTCCCCGGAATCTCTCAGGCCCACGTACCGCACGGACGAGGTCACTCTGGAAAGCAGAGCGGGTGTCACGGCTCCCGCTCTCACCGACGGTGCAAGCCGGGCGTCCTCGGGCGGCCGGTGAAGCTCTCAGGTTGAGATGACAGAGGGGGAGGCCGTCGGGGCACCCGTGCCGGGGTGTCCCTCGAAGGTCGCGTCAGACCAGGAGGCCTCCGCAATGACCGCCCAGCGCATTCCGCTCTCCGAACTCGAACAGGGCATCCCGTTCGAGCAGCGCCACATCGGGCCCGACCAGGAGGCGCGGGCCAAGATGCTCGCGCAGGTCGGCTACGGCTCGCTCGACGAGCTCACCGCCGCCGCGGTACCGGATGTGATCAAGAACGCCGACTCCCTGGATCTGCCGGGCGCGCGCACCGAGGCGGAGGTGCTGCGTGAGCTGCGCTCCCTCGCCGACCGCAACCAGGTGCTGGGTTCCATGATCGGGCTCGGCTACTACGGGACCTTCACCCCGCCGGTCGTCATGCGCAACGTCATGGAGAACCCGGCCTGGTACACCGCGTACACCCCCTATCAGCCGGAGATCTCGCAGGGCCGGCTGGAGGCGCTGCTGAACTTCCAGACCGTGGTCGCCGACCTCACCGGGCTGCCGACCTCCGGTGCCTCGCTGCTCGACGAGGGCACGGCCGCGGCCGAGGCGATGGCGCTCTCCCGGCGCATGGGGAAGAACAAGAAGGGCCTCTTCCTGGTCGACGCGGACGCGCTGCCGCAGACCATCGCCGTGATCCAGGGCCGCGCCGAGCCGACCGGGGTGGAGGTGGTCGTCGCCGACCTCGCCGAGGGCATTCCGGCTGAGGTCGCCGACCGTGAGATCAACGGTGTGCTGATCCAGTACCCGGGCGCCTCCGGGGCCGTACGCGACATCAAGGCGGTCATCGACCAGGCGCACGGGCTGGGCGCGCTCGTCACCGTCGCCGCGGATCTGCTGGCGCTGACGCTGCTGAAGTCGCCCGGTGAGCTGGGCGCGGACATCGCGGTCGGTACGACGCAGCGGTTCGGTGTGCCGATGGGCTTCGGCGGGCCGCACGCCGGTTACATGGCGGTGCAGGAGAAGTTCGCGCGCAGCCTGCCCGGACGGCTTGTGGGCGTCTCCGTCGACGCCGACGGGAACAAGGCCTACCGGCTGGCGCTCCAGACGCGAGAGCAGCACATCCGGCGCGAGAAGGCGACCAGCAACATCTGCACCGCGCAGGTGCTGCTCGCCGTGATGGCCGGGATGTACGCCGTCTACCACGGTCCCGAGGGGCTGAGGGGCATCGCGCAGCGCACCCACCGGTACGCCGCGATCCTCGCCGCGGGCCTGCGTGACGGCGGCGCCGAGATCGTCCACGGCGCCTACTTCGACACCGTCACCGCGCGGGTTCCGGGCCGGGCGGACGAGGTCACCGCCGCCGCGCGCGAGAACGGCGTCAACCTGTGGCCGATCGACGCCGACCACGTCTCCATGGCCTGTGACGAGACCACCACACGGGACCAACTGGCCGCCGTATGGGCCGCGTTCGGTGTCCAGGCGGACATCGATGCGCTGGACGGCGGCACGCAGGACGCGCTGCCCGACGGGCTGCTGCGTACCGACGCGTACCTGACGCACCCGGTCTTCCAGCAGCACCGCTCCGAGACCGCGATGCTGCGCTATCTGCGCCGGCTCTCCGACCGCGACTACGCGCTCGACCGAGGCATGATCCCGCTGGGCTCCTGCACCATGAAGCTCAACGCGACCACGGAGATGGAGCCGGTCACCTGGCCGGAGTTCGGGCAGCTGCATCCGTTCGCGCCGGCCGAGCAGGCGGCGGGATACCTGACGCTCATTCATGAGCTGGAGGACCGCCTCGCCGAGGTCACCGGGTACGACAAGGTGTCGTTGCAGCCGAACGCCGGGTCGCAGGGTGAGCTGGCCGGGCTGCTCGCCGTGCGCGGGTACCACCGGGCCAACGGCGACGCGCAGCGGACCGTGTGCCTGATCCCGTCCTCCGCGCACGGCACGAACGCCGCGAGCGCCGTCATGGCCGGCATGAAGGTCGTCGTCGTGAAGACCGCCGGGGACGGCGAGATCGACGTCGAGGACCTGCGGGCGAAGATCGAGCAGTACCGGGACGAGCTGTCGGTGCTGATGATCACGTACCCGTCCACGCACGGTGTGTTCGAGGAGCACGTCGCCGACATCTGCGCCCAGGTGCACGACGCCGGCGGTCAGGTCTACGTCGACGGGGCCAACCTCAACGCGCTGGTGGGGCTCGCGAAGCCGGGGCACTTCGGCGGCGACGTGTCCCACCTCAACCTGCACAAGACGTTCTGCATCCCGCACGGCGGCGGTGGTCCGGGCGTCGGTCCCGTGGCCGTGCGGTCGCACCTGGCGCCGTATCTGCCGAACCACCCCCTGCAGCCGGAGGCCGGACCGGAGACCGGGGTGGGGCCGATCTCGGCCGCGCCGTGGGGTTCGGCGGGCATTCTGCCGATCTCGTGGGCCTATGTGCGGCTCATGGGCGGGGAGGGCCTGAAGCGGGCCACGCAGGTGGCCGTGCTGAGCGCCAACTACATCGCCAAGCGGCTGGAGCCGCACTACCCGGTGCTGTACACCGGTCCGGGCGGGCTGGTCGCGCACGAGTGCATCATCGATCTGCGGCCGCTGACGAAGGCGACGGGCGTCAGCGTCGACGACGTGGCCAAGCGGCTGATCGACTACGGGTTCCACGCGCCGACGATGTCGTTCCCGGTGGCCGGGACGCTGATGATCGAGCCGACCGAGTCCGAGGACCTGACCGAACTCGACCGGTTCTGCGAGGCGATGATCGCGATTCGCGCGGAGATCGAGAAGGTCGGCGCGGGCGACTGGCCGGCCGACGACAACCCGCTGCGCAACGCTCCGCACACCGCCGGCCTGCTGGGCGGCGAGTGGAGCCACGCCTACTCGCGGGACGAGGCCGTCTTCCCGGCCGGGGTGTCGGTCGCCGACAAGTACTGGCCGCCGGTGCGCCGTATCGACCAGGCCTTCGGTGACCGGAACCTGGTGTGCTCCTGCCCGCCGCTGGACGCGTACGAGGACTGAGGAACGAGACGGCGTCGGTCGGGGCAGGACCGACGTCGGTGGACGAGGGCTCCCTTTGCGGGGGCCCTCGTTGTCTTCTCGGGAAGGACCCGGCGGCCGGTCAGGCCCTGTCGATGTGTACGTTTGTCGACTTGACCCGGGCCGTCGCCTCCATGCCGACCTCCAGGCCCAACTCCTCGACCGCCTCGCGGGTCAGCAGGGAGACCAGGCGGTGCGGGCCGGCCTGGATCTCGACCTGGGCGGCGACGTCGCCGAGCTTGATGGCGGTCACGATGCCGGGGAAGGCGTTGCGGGCCGAGGTGTACGGGGCCTCCTCCTCGCCGCTCCCCGTCCTGGCGAGCTCGACCGAAAACGCGGCCAGGTCCTTGCCCTCGATCAGCCGCCGACCGCTGTCGTCGCGGTGGGTGGCCACCCGGCCGGCGTCCGCCCAGCGGCGCGCGGTGTCGGGGCTCACGCCGAGGAGCCGTGCGGCCTGGCCGATGGTGTAGGAGTGCATGCCGGTCACGATAGGGCGGGGATCGCCGGGGGTGGACGGGGGGTTGGCCATTGGATATATCGCGATATAGCGTTAGTGCGTGACAGGCCGTGCCGGAGGGGCGATCGGGGTGAGGGTGTGTCAGCCGAGTTGTCGCGTGCGGGTGTGACGTCCGAGGTGAGGGCATCGCATGCGGACCGGGACCGGGTGGTCGAGGTGCTGTCCGCCGCCGCCGGGGACGGGCGGCTGACCGGCGACGAGCTGGAGGAGCGGGTGGAGGCGGCCCTGACCGCGCGCACGATGGGGGAGCTGGCCGTGCTGATCGGTGACCTGCCCGTCCCGGCCGGGGCGAAGGACGTCGTCCGCATCGAACAGGAGGGCAGTTGTGGGCGGCCGGCTCAGTTACGGGCGGGTGCCGGCCGGGGCGGCGCGGCGGGGGTGGTGGCGCTGAGGTGTGCGGCGGGCGGCGGGCGGCGGGCGGCGTGGGGATGGTGGTCGGTGGCGCTGAGGTGTGCGGCGGGGCGGGGCTGGGTTGGTGGGTCGGGGCGCTGACGTGGGCCCGTCGCCGTAGGGGACGAGACCGTCAGCCTGTGTGCACGCGGGGCCGCCGGGTCACGTCAGGTTCCGCCACGCGCAGGACCTCACGGGTGACCGGGGCGACCTCGCCCTGGCCGAAGAGGAAGAAGCGCAGGAAGTTGGCGAAGGGGTTGCCCTCGGTCCACTCGAAGTAGATGTGCGGGGTGCTGCCCGTGGCGTCGCGGACGTGCAGGAGCAGGGCGGCCAGGGCGTTGGGGATGGAGGAGGACTCCAGGGTCAGGACGCGGTAGCGGTTGTGCAGGACCTCGCCGTGGACCATCAGACCGGCCTCGAACTCGGACGGGTCGGTCACCGTCACCTCGACGAACACGAAGTCCTCGGGGCCGGCGACGTCGTTGTCCTGGCGGATCTGCTCGATCTTGTCGCGGTACTCGGCGATGTCCCGCTTGTCGGGCTCGTTCGCGATGAACCGGATCTTGCGGCTGGCGATGTCCCGCACGAACCGTTCCGCCATGGGGTCCAGCGTCACGCCGGTCACCCGGAGCTCGAAGGCGCGGGCCAGCCGGGAGACCAGGGAGAGGATCATGATGCCCGCGATGAAGCAGGCGCCGATCTTCACGCCGTCGGGCCGCTCGACCACGTTCACCACCGTGGTGTAGAGGAACACCACCGAGATCACGCCGAAGCCGATGGTCCACTTCCGCTGTCCGGCCTTGCGGGCGGCGATGGTCACCGCGATCACCGCGGAGCTGATCAGCACCAGCACGCCGGTGGCGTAGGCGCCGCCCTGCGCGTCCACGTCGGCGTCGAAGAGCCAGGTGACCAGGAAGGCGATCAAGGTGAAGACGATGACCATGGGGCGTACCGCGCGCGCCCAGTGCGGGGCCATGCCGTAGCGGGGCAGGTAGCGCGGCATCAGGTTGAGCAGGCCCGCCATCGCCGAGGCGCCGGCGAACCACAGGATGGCGATGGTCGAGACGTCGTACACCGTGCCGAAGGCGGTGCCGAGGTACTCGTGCGCGAGATACGCCAGCGCGCGGCCGTTGGCCTGGCCGCCCTCCTCGAACTCGTCCGCCGGGATGAGCAGGGTGGTGATGAAGCTGGTGGTGATCAGGAAGACGCTCATGATCAGTGCGGCGGTGGTGAGCAGCTTCTTGGTGCCGCTGATCCGGCCCTCGGGGCGCTCCTCCGTGTCGCTCGGGTCGCCCTTGACGTGGGGCATCACGGCGACGCCGGTCTCGAAGCCGGAGAGGCCGAGGGCGAGCTTGGGGAAGACGATCAGGGCCACGCCGATCATCACGAAGACGTTGCCGTGCTCGGCGGTGAGGGCGCTGGACCAGTCGGCGACGACATGGCCCTCGGTGGCGACGTGCCAGAGCCCGGCCACGACCACCACGGCGTTGAGCGCCAGGTAGGTGGCCACCAGGGCGACCGCGACGCCGATCGCCTCCAGGAAGCCCTTGAGGAACACCGCGCCGAGCAGGGCGATGAGCACCATGGTGATCAGCAACTGCCGGTCGTGCAGGGCGTCGTTCAGGTTGGGGTTCTCCACCAGGTGGGTGGAGGCGTCGGCGGCCGAGAGGGTGATGGTGATGAGGAAGTCGGTGGCGGCGAAGCCGAGCAGCGTGAGGACGAACAGCTTGCCCTTCCAGAAGGTGAGCAGGCGTTCCAGCATCGCGATCGAGCCCTGGCCGTGCGGGCTCTCCTCGGCCACTCTCCGGTAGACGGGAAGGGCGCCCGCCAGGGTGACGATCACGAGCACGACGGTCGCGACGGGCGAGAGCAGACCGGCCGCGAGGGCGGCGATGCCGGGCTGGTAGCCGAGGGTGGAGAAGTAGTCGACGCCGGTCAGGCACATCACGCGGTACCAGGGGCGGCCCTCAGCCGGGGGAGCGGGAGGGGCGTGCGGGCCCTGGTGGCCGCCCGCCTTGCCCATGTCGGACAGCCCTTCCAGCATCCAGGCGCGCAAGCGGGCGGGCGCGGCGTGTTCGGTCGGGGCCATCGACGTGCTCCAGAGGTGCGGCTCAACGTGGGTTTCCGGCCATCACGTCGGACGGCGCCCTCAGCGTATGCGGAGAGTGACGCCTGGGCCTGCGGTCGGGCGGGCTCGCGGCGTCAAGCTTGCGTTAAGGCTGGGCGGTGGGGCGCGTCGGCGCATCAAGAGAGTGGCAGTCGTGCCGACTTCGACCCTGCTGACCTGTATCGGGTGAGCGCTCCGCGACTCAGAGATGGACACCGAGTGCCACGACGGTGCCGACCGGCACGTCGGTTGCCGGTTCACGGCAAGGCGGCGGCGATGTGATGTGGATGCCGCCGGCCGAACGGCCGCACGCGCCGGGCCGGGCCCAGGAGCGTCCGGCCATGTCAAGCAGGGGGCGCGGCCCTGACGGCAGGGCCGGTTTGAGGACCCGGGGGTGCCGGCGGGCGGCTGGGCGGCGCCGGGAACGGGGTGAGGACCGGGACCGGGGCAGTGCTGGAACCGGGGGGCCGGCTGGGGGGTCGGTCGTTGTGCCGGTCCGGGTTCGTGGGTCGGTTGTTCTGGACCGGGGTCCGGCTGGGTCCGAGGAAACGGTGGTGCACCACCGGGGCAGGAACGAGGAAACGGGTGGTGCAGTCCCGGGCCGAGACGGGTGAACCGGGGTGCCGGGCCAAATCCGGGACGAGGAAGCCGGTCGTGCCGGGTCAGGTCCCGGACATGTGAACCGGTGGGGTCGGACTGGCGTCGGGTCGGGTGATCCGGGCTGCGTAGTCGCACGGTGCGCCCCTGGTCCAGGCCCGACACCTTGAAGACGGTCTGTGCCGTCTCGCCGTCGATCCTGGCCGAGACGCGGCTCAGGGCCGTCGCCCCGCAGAGCAGGAGGCCGGACGCCTCCGCCCGGCGGGCGTCCTCGTCGAGGCGGTGCCACAGCTCGGGGTTGTCGATCAGTACCCGCGGGTCGATCTCGACCCGGTCGCCGAAGGCGTCGCGCAGCAGCAGCCGTTGGGAGACGCCGTCCACGCAGCGCACCGACACGAGCAGGTCCGTACGGACCCGTCGACCGTGCAGCAGGGACCCTGCGGCGATCCATCCCTTGCCGGCGGAGACGCGCGGCGGACAGAGCACCACGAGCAGCAGCACGGCGAGTACGACCCAGATCGCCGCGCGCCACGGCGTCAGGGTGCCGGCACCCCGGTCCACCAGGAGAAGCAGGGCCAGCAGCACCCCGGCGCAGCCGATCGAGCTGCGCATGTCACGCGCCCAGTGCCGGTCGTGGACCGGCGGGGCGGGGTGCTGGACGGGCCGGTCGGTCAGATCCCTGGTCGGGTCGTCACGGTGTCCCATGCGGCCGACGGTAGGGGCCTCATGAGCGACGGCCAGGGGCCTTGATGGCTCGCTGACGAGTGGGGGAGGGTTTCTTGACGTACGGCAGCGGGTCGCGGGCCCTTCGGAGGTCCTGCCCTGCTCACACCGTTTCGGCAACTAAGCCTCGAAGGGGCCCGTTCGGCCGGCGGAACGGCGACGTCGAGCATGCGGTGCACGTCGAGCATGCGGTGCACGTCGAGCATGCGGTGCACGTCGAGCATGCGGTCCTCGACGAGTGAGGCCCCCCGGGCTCGTGCGCGGGCCGGCTCCGGTCCTGCGAGGGCGTGCCCCCTTCTCCCCGCGGTGGAATTCCGATGCCGTGCTCCGCCGACCGCGGTGCCGGGGGCCCGGAGGACCCGGTTCCACGTCCGCGCAGGCAGGGGCCCAGGCAGGGGCGCCGTCAGGGTCCCGTCAAGGCGGCGCAGGGCACCGTAAGGGACCCGTCAACAACGGTCGAAACCGGTCAAGGAGGGGGTTACCTCTAACACGTCCTTGTCCATTCGAACCTCGACTCCAGGAGCTCACGATGGCCGATCTGGCCTTCGTCGTCACCACGATCGCGCTGTTCGCGCTGGTGATCCTCGTCGCCAAGGGGGTGACGAAGCTGTGACCACCGAAAACGTAGTCGGCCTGGTCGTGGCCGTCGCCCTGCTGGGCTATCTCGTCCTCGCCCTGATCTTCCCGGAGAGGTTCTGAGCACGACATGGGTCCCGTACTCGCCGGCGTACTCCAGCTGCTCGCCCTGATCGGCGCACTGGCGATCGTCCACGTTCCCCTTGGCAACTACATGGCCAAGGTCTACTCCTCCGACAAGCACTGGCGTGTCGAGAAGTGGATCTACAAGGGCATAGGCGCCAACCCCGACACCGAGATGCGCTGGACCGCGTACCTGCGCGGCGTGCTCGCCTTCTCGGCGGTCGGTGTCCTCTTCCTGTACCTGCTCCAGCGGCTCCAGGGCGTCCTGCCCGGATCGCTCGGCTTCGCAGCGATCGACCCGGACCAGGCGTTCAACACGGCCGTGTCGTTCGTGGCCAACACCAACTGGCAGTCGTACTACGGCGAACAGGCCATGGGCCACGTCGTGCAGACCGGCGGTCTGGCCGTGCAGAACTTCGTCTCCGCGGCCGTCGGCATGGCCGTCGCGGTGGCGCTGGTGCGCGGCTTCGCCCGCTCCCGCACCGGTGACCTCGGCAACTTCTGGGCGGACCTGGTGCGCGGCACCGTCCGCGTCCTGGTGCCGCTCGCGATCATCGGCGCGGTCGTCCTGGTCGCCGGTGGCGCGATCCAGAACTTCTCCGGTGTCCACGAGGTCGGCCAGTTCATGGGCGGCACCCAGGAGTGGAACGGCGGCGCGGTCGCCTCGCAGGAGGCGATCAAGGAGCTGGGCACCAACGGTGGCGGCTACTTCAACGCCAACAGCGCCCACCCCTTCGAGAACCCGACGCCGTTCACGAACCTCTTCGAGATCTTCCTGATCCTGGTCATCCCGTTCTCGCTGACCCGCACCTTCGGTGTCCTGGTGGGCTCGGTCAAGCAGGGTTACGCGATCCTCGCGACCGTGGTCACCATCTGGATCGCCTTCGTCGGGCTGATGATGTGGACCGAGTTCGCCCACCACGGCCCGGCGTTCGAGATCGCCGGCGGCGCGACGGAGGGCAAGGAGGTCCGCTTCGGCATCGGTGGTTCGTCGCTCTTCGCGGTCTCCACCACCCTGACGTCGACCGGCGCGGTCGACTCCTTCCACTCCTCGTTCACGGGCCTCGGCGGGGGCATCACGATGCTCGGCATGATGCTGGGCGAGATCGCGCCCGGTGGCGTCGGTTCCGGCCTCTACGGCATCCTGATCATGGCGATCATCGCGGTGTTCATCGCCGGCCTGATGGTCGGCCGTACGCCCGAGTACCTGGGCAAGAAGATCGGCACCCGCGAGATCAAGCTGGCGGCCCTCTACATCCTGGTGACTCCGGCACTCGTGCTCGTGCTCACCGCGTTCGCGATGGCGCTGCCCACCCCGGGCAACTCGATGACCAACAGCGGGGCGCACGGCTTCTCCGAGATCCTGTATGCCTACACGTCCGCCGCGAACAACAACGGTTCGGCCTTCGCCGGCCTGAACGCGGACACCCAGTGGTTCAACAGCACGCTCGGCATCGCGATGCTGCTCGGACGGTTCGTGCCGATGGTCTTCGTCCTGGCGCTCGCGGGCTCGCTCGCCCAGCAGAAGCCGGTTCCGGCGACCGCGGGCACCCTGCGCACGGACAAGCCGCTCTACGCCGGTCTGCTGGTCGGCACGATCATCATCATCACCGGTCTGACGTACTTCCCGGCCCTGGCGCTGGGACCGCTGGCCGAGGGGCTGGCGTGATGACCACTCGCATACAGAAGCAAGAGGACTCGATGTCCACAGCCACTCCGACCCGGGCGCCGCACAGCGACGTACCCACCGGGCACAAGTCCGCAGAAGGCCGTGTCGGTGCGGGCCTCTTCGACCCCAAGCAACTGGTCAGGTCGCTGCCGGACGCCTGTCGCAAGCTCCACCCGCGGGTGATGGTCAAGTCGCCCGTGATGTTCGTGGTGTGGATCGGTGCCGTCCTGACCACCGTCTTCTCCTTCATGGACCCGGGCGACTGGTTCGGCTGGACCATCAGCGTGTGGCTCTGGCTCACGGTGATCTTCGCCAACCTGGCCGAGGCCGTCGCCGAGGGTCGTGGCAAGGCTCAGGCCGACACCCTGCGCAAGGCCAAGACCGACACCGTGGCGCGACGCCTCGTGGGTGACCGAGAGGAGCGGGTGCCCGGCACCGAACTGCGCTTCGGTGACCTGGTCGTCTGCGAGACCGGCGACGTCATCCCCGGCGACGGCGATGTCGTCGAGGGGGTCGCGAGCGTCGACGAGTCGGCGATCACCGGTGAGTCGGCTCCCGTGATCCGGGAGTCGGGCGGCGACCGTTCCGCGGTCACCGGCGGCACGAAGGTGCTCTCCGACCGCGTCGTCGTCAAGATCACGACGAAGCCGGGCGAGACCTTCATCGACCGAATGATCAAACTGGTCGAGGGTGCGGCACGGCAGAAGACGCCCAACGAGATCGCGCTGAACATCCTGCTCGCCTCGCTGACGATCGCCTTCCTGCTCGCCTGCGCCACGCTGCCCCCGTTCGCGAACTACGCGGGCACCGGGCTGACGCTGGTCGTGCTGGTGGCCCTGCTGGTCTGTCTGATCCCGACCACGATCGGCGCCCTGCTCTCCGCGATAGGCATCGCGGGCATGGACCGCCTTGTCCAGCGCAACGTCCTGGCGATGTCGGGCCGCGCGGTCGAGGCCGCCGGTGACGTCTCCACGCTGCTGCTGGACAAGACCGGCACCATCACCCTCGGCAACCGGCAGGCGTCGGAGTTCGTGCCGGTGAGCGGCGTGACGGCCGCTCAGGTCGCGGACGCCGCCCAGTTGTCGTCGCTGGCCGACGAGACGCCCGAGGGCCGTTCCATCGTCGTCCTGGCGAAGGAGAGGTACGGGCTGCGCGAGCGCCACCAGGGTGAGCTGGCACACGCCGAATGGATCGCCTTCACCGCCCAGACCCGGATGTCCGGTGTCGACGTGGACGGCAGGAAGGTCCGCAAGGGCGCGGCCGGTTCGGTCATCGCCTGGGTGGACGAGCGCGGCGGCCGGATCCACGAGGACGCCGACCGGCTGGCCGGCCGCATCTCGGAGGTCGGCGGTACTCCGCTGCTCGTGGCCGTCGAGGACGCCGACGGGGCCCGTGTGCTGGGTGTCATCCACCTGAAGGACGTCGTCAAGGACGGCATGCGGGAGCGGTTCGAGGAACTGCGCCGCATGGGCATCAGGACCGTCATGATCACCGGCGACAACCCGCTCACCGCCAAGGCGATCGCCGAGGAGGCCGGCGTCGACGACTTCCTCGCGGAGGCGACTCCCGAGGACAAGATGGCGCTCATCAAGCGGGAGCAGGCGGGCGGCAAGCTGGTCGCGATGACCGGTGACGGCACGAACGACGCACCGGCGCTCGCCCAGGCCGACGTCGGCGTGGCGATGAACACCGGCACGTCGGCCGCGAAGGAGGCCGGCAACATGGTCGACCTCGACTCCAACCCGACGAAGCTCATCGAGATCGTCGAGATCGGCAAGCAGTTGCTGATCACGCGGGGTGCGCTGACGACGTTCTCCATCGCCAACGACGTCGCGAAGTACTTCGCGATCATCCCGGCGCTGTTCGCGGCGGTCTACCCGGGCCTGGACAAGCTGAACATCATGCAGCTGTCCTCGCCGGACTCCGCGATCCTCTCGGCGGTCGTCTTCAACGCGCTGGTCATCATCGCGCTGGTGCCGCTCGCCCTGAAGGGCGTGCGGTACCGGCCGGTGAGCGCGGACCGGCTGCTCAGGCGCAATCTCGGGATCTACGGACTCGGCGGCCTGATAGCCCCCTTCATCGGCATCAAGATCATCGACATGATCATCTCCCTCATTCCCGGAATCGGCTGATCGCCATGAACAACTCGGTATCGAACACCGCCCGGCTGCTCGGGGCGGGCCTGCGCGCCCTCCTCGCGCTGACCCTGGTGACCGGCGTCATCTACCCGCTGGTCGTGACCGGCGTCGCACAGGGACTGTTCAACGACAAGGCGAACGGCTCGGAGATCAGCGCCCAGGGCAAGGTCGTCGGGTCCTCCCTGATCGGTCAGGCGTACAACCTGCCCTTGAAGGAGGGCCAAGAGACCCCGGAGCCCGACCTCCAGTGGTTCCAGGGCCGCCCGCAGAACGGCCTGGGCACCAACAGCGTCAACACCCAGTACTCGCTCATCCTCTCCGGCGCGACCAACCGCTCCGGTGACAACGAAGAGCTCGTCCAGTGGGTGAAGGACGCCAAGACCGCGGTGGTCAAGGACAACTCGGTGCCCGGCTGGACGGTGCAGCCGTCCCAGGTGCCCGCCGACGCGGTGACGTCCTCCGGCTCCGGCCTGGACCCGGACATCTCGCCCCAGTACGCCGACATCCAGGTGCACCGGGTCGCCGAGAAGAACGGACTGCCCGTCGCCGAGGTGCAGAAGCTCGTGGAGCGGAACACCGAGGGGCGCACGCTCGGCTTCATCGGTGAGCCCCGGGTCAACGTCCTGGAGCTGAACGTCGCGCTCAAGGAACTCGTGGCCAAGAACTGATGGCGTTGTGCGAGTCACGCGGGAGTCGGCGGCCGGAGACACCTTCCGGGTCGGCCGGCTCCCGCCGCCGTGGGGCCGGTTGCGCCGCAACCGGCGTGTTCGAGACGAAAGGCGCACACCCATGACCCGGGTGCTGGTGGTGGAGGACGACCCACAACTCGTCAGGGCCCTCGTGATCAACATGCAGGCGCGCCGCTACGGAGTGGACGCGGCCCCCGACGGCGCCACGGCCCTGCGCCTCGCGGCCGCCCGTCAGCCCGACGTGGTGATGCTCGACCTCGGACTGCCGGACATGGACGGCATCGACGTGATCAAGGCACTGCGCGGATGGACGAAGGTCCCGATTGTGGTGCTGTCGGCCCGTCAGGCGTCGGACGAGAAGGTCGTGGCGCTGGACGCCGGCGCCGACGACTACGTCACCAAACCGTTCAGCATGGACGAACTCATGGCCCGCCTGCGGGCGGCCGTCCGCCGCACCGAGGAGACACCCGTCGCCCCCGAGCGGACCCTGGTGGAGACCGCGGCCTTCACCATCGACCTGCTCGCCAAGAGGGCCGTGCGGGACGGACGGGACGTGCGGCTCACACCGACCGAATGGCATCTGCTGGAGATCCTGGTCACCAACCCCGGCCGGCTCGTCACGCAGAAGCACCTGCTCCAGGAGGTCTGGGGGGTGTCCCAGCGCAACAAGACCAACTACCTGCGGGTCTACATGGCCCAGCTCCGGCGCAAACTGGAAGCGGATCCCTCGCACCCCCGCCACCTCGTCACCGCACCCGGTATGGGTTACCGCTTCGAAGGGTGAACATGGCACGCGGCAAGCTTCGGATCTACCTCGGCGCTGCCCCGGGCGTCGGCAAGACGTACGCGATGCTCTCCGAGGGGCACCGGCGCGTCGAACGGGGCACCGACTGCGCGGTGGCGTTCGTCGAGCACCACGACCGACCGCGGACCGAGGTGATGCTGCACGGTCTGGAACAGGTGGCCCGGCGGCAACTCGCCTACCGGGGCGGCGTGTTCAGCGAGATGGACGTGGACGCCGTGCTGGCCCGGCGACCCCAGGTGGCGCTGGTCGACGAACTCGCCCACACCAACGTCCCCGGCTCCCGCAACGCCAAGCGCTGGCAGGACATCGAGGAACTGCTGGCGGCGGGCATCGACGTGGTCTCCACGGTCAACATCCAGCACCTTGAGTCCCTCGGCGACGTCGTCGAGTCCATCACGGGCATCCGGCAGCGCGAGACCGTGCCCGACGAGGTCGTACGGCGCGCGGACCAGGTGGAACTCGTCGACATGTCCCCCGAGGCGCTGCGCCGGCGGATGGCGCACGGCAACATCTACAAGCCGGACAAGGTCGACGCGGCGCTCTCCAACTACTTCCGGCCCGGCAACCTCACTGCATTGCGCGAACTGGCGCTGCTGTGGGTGGCCGACCGCGTCGACGAGTACCTCACCGAATACCGCAGCGAACACCGGGTGTCGAAGATCTGGGGTTCGCGTGAGCGGATCGTGGTCGGGCTGACCGGCGGCCCGGAGGGCCGGACCCTCATCCGGCGCGCCGTGCGGCTGGCGGAGAAGGGCGCCGGCGGCGAGGTGCTCGCGGTGTACATCTCCCGCAGCGACGGACTCTCCGGTGCCTCGCCGAAGGAACTGGCCGTCCAGCGCACCCTGGTGGAGGATCTCGGCGGCACCTTCCACCAGGTGGTGGGCGAGGACATACCTGCCGCGCTGCTGGACTTCGCCCGTGGTGTCAACGCCACCCAGATCCTGCTCGGCGTCTCCCGCCGCAAGACCTGGCAGTACGTCTTCGGGCCGGGCGTCGGCGCGACCGTCGCCCGTGAGTCGGGGCCCGACCTCGACGTCCACCTCATCACCCACGCCGAGGCGGGCAAGGGCCGCGGACTGCCCGTGGCGCGAAGCGCCCGCCTGGGCCGGTCCCGCATCATCCGGGGCTGGCTCGTGGGCGTACTCGGCCCCGTGCTGCTGACCCTCCTGCTGACCGGCGTCACGCCCGAGGTCGGCCTCGCCAACGACATGCTGCTGTACCTGACGCTCACGGTGGCGGCGGCCCTGCTCGGCGGACTGCTTCCGGCGCTGGCCTCGGCTGTGGTGGGGTCACTGCTGCTCAACTGGTTCTTCACGCCACCGGTCCACACCCTGACGATCGCCGACCCGAAGAACATCGTCGCCATCGCCATCTTCATAGGAGTGGCGGTGTCGGTGGCCTCCGTGGTGGACCTGGCCGCCCGGCGCACCCACCAGGCGGCCCGGCTGCGGGCGGAGTCGGAGATCCTGTCCTTCCTCGCGGGCAACGTGCTGCGCGGCGAGACCAGCCTGGAGGAACTGCTGGAGCGGGGGCGCGAGACGTTCGGCATGGAGTCCGTGGGCCTGCTGGAGCGGGACTCCGACGTCGCCCCCTGGACCTGCGCGGGCAGCGTGGGTCCGCGGCCGGCCGAGTCCCCGGACGACGCGGACGTCGACATACCGGTCGGTGACCACACGGCGCTGGCGCTGAACGGCCGCGTGCTGCCCGCCGAGGACCGGCGGGTGCTCGCCGCGTTCGCCGCGCAGGCCGTGGTCGTCCTGGACCGCCGACGCCTCCAGGAGGCCGCGGATCAGGCCCGCAGGCTGGCCGAGGGCAACCGCATCCGTACGGCGCTGCTGGCCGCCGTCAGCCACGATCTGCGGACGCCGCTCGCGGGCATCAAGGCCTCGGTGTCGTCGCTGCGTTCGGACGACGTCGAGTGGTCCGAGCAGGACCAGGCGGAACTGCTGGAGGCGATCGAGGAGGGTGCGGACCGGCTCGACCACCTGGTCGGCAACCTGCTCGACATGTCCCGCCTGCAGACCGGCACGGTCGCGCCGCTGCTGCGGGAGATCGACCTCGACGAGGTGGTGCCGATGGCCCTCGGGGGCGTTCCCGAGGGCAGCGTGGACCTGGACATCCCGGAGACGCTTCCCATGGTCCACGTCGACAAGGGGTTGCTGGAGCGGGCGGTGGCCAACCTCGTGGAGAACGCGGTCAAGTACAGCCCGCCGGACACCCATGTCCTGGTGTCGGCGAGCGCCATCAACGACCGCGTGGAGGTACGGGTCATGGACCGCGGGCCCGGTGTCCCCGACGAGGCCAAGGAACGCATCTTCGAGCCCTTCCAGCGCTACGGCGACGCCCCGCGCGGCGCCGGCGTCGGACTCGGCCTGGCCGTCGCCCGTGGCTTCGCCGAGGCCATGGGCGGCACGCTCGACGCCGAGGACACTCCCGGCGGCGGCCTCACCATGGTGCTGAGCCTGCGCAGGGTACCGGGCTGCCGACCGGGCCGCCCGGACTACTTGGCGCAGGTGGTGTCGTAGCGAGGGACGGTCCCGCGGCCGGCGGTGCCTTCCGGCCTCAGGAGCAGATGCGTCCCGGCCTCAGGACTCGATGCCTCCCGGCCTCAGGACTCGGGTCGGACCGACTCCGGCCGGTCGGTGACTTCCCGGGTGTCCAGCCGTAGCCGCCAGGCGTTGCGGCGGTGCAGGGCGGCCAGTTCGGACTCCCTCGGGGACGGCGGCACCGCGGGCACGGGGCAGCGGGCGTGGGCCAGGCAGTAGCGAGCCTTGGACCGGCTCGCGGCGAGCTGCCCGCCGGGCGGCTCCCAGGCCGGCACCGGCCACAGCTCGGCACCCCGGCACCGGGCCTCCTGAGTCGCCCGCCCGAGCGCCGTCAGACTCCCCAGCGAGCCGCTCACGCCGACGACCACGCGCGCGGCACCGGAGTTGTCGTGATCGGACTTGGCGCCACCGTTCCTTCGCACACTCGCGCGGTCGCTTCCGCGTGCGGCTCGTGCGGCCGCACCTCATCCCAACTCGGCGCCAGGGACGGGAACAGGCGGAAAGTCACTTCCTTGCAGGCACCGCACCTTCCGGCGAGGCCGACCGGCCGTTCCGTCAGCAACCCGTCAGCGTCGGCCCGCTCGCCGTCAGCATCGCGTCATGACCCGTCGGCGCCGCCGGACGCCGGGCATAGCGTCGGGCGAGAGCCCCGGCCCGCCTCCCCGCGTCCGGGGCCCTCCAGCCACAGAAGGCAATCAGTTCAGGATCCTCCAGGAGGCATCCCATGGCAGATCTCATGTGCGACGACCCGGAGCCCTGCGAACGGTTCCCGGCCGGACCTCTCCACGTTCCCGTCCGGCCGGGACCGGCAGGCTTCACCGCTCGGCTCTTCCGCACCCCCCTCGGCGACCGTACGGCCGTGGGTTTCACCTCCGAGCAGCGGCTCAGGGCGACTCTGGGCCCCGACCAGGCGTGGATCCGGCTGGCCGAACCCGCCCTGCGCGCGCTGACCGCGCCGCTCGGGGTCACCACCGTCACGATCGACCCTCAGTTCTCGGCACCCGCACCGGCCCGAAACACCGCCGCGGCGCCCGCGCCGAAGACCTCGCCCGCCCCCGAGCCCGCCTCCGCTCCGGGGAACCCCGTGCCGCGCGCGGTGCCGGTACCGACGGCTCCCCGAGGCGCCTCCTGGAACCCCCAGGCCGTCGGCGTCCTGCGAGTGACCGGCGCCGCCGCCCTCGTTTCGGCGCTCGCGCTGTGGATCGGTTGAGAGGACCGCACGATGACAACGCTTCACGAACCCGCCGTCACCACCACCCACGCCCTGTCGGTGTGGCCGGCCTCCACCACCGAGCAGCACC
Organism: Streptomyces sp. NPDC086077; assembly: GCF_040686175.1. Classification (NCBI taxonomy): domain Bacteria; kingdom Bacillati; phylum Actinomycetota; class Actinomycetes; order Kitasatosporales; family Streptomycetaceae; genus Streptomyces; species Streptomyces sp. NPDC086077. Next base: position 28,616 of record NZ_JBFBJT010000024.1, read on the forward strand.
CCGGCGAACTCGCCGTGGGCGGCGTACAGCTCGCCGGCGTCGCCGAGCGTTTCGGCACACCCGTCTACGTCCTCGACGAGGCGGAAGTGCGCGAACGCTGCCGCACCTACCGGCACGCCTTCCCCGAAGCCGACGTCGTGTACGCGGCCAAGGCGTTCCTGTGCCGCGCGATGGTCCACTGGGTGGAGGAGGAAGGCCTCGGACTCGACGTCTGCTCCGCCGGTGAGCTGGAGTTGGCGGTCACCACGGGCTTCCCGCCGGAGAAGATCGTGCTGCACGGCAACGCCAAGTCGCCACGGGACCTGGAGACCGCGCTGCGGCTCGGGGTCGGCCGCATCGTCATCGACGGCCCGTCCGAGATCGCCCGGCTGGCGGCGGCCGTCGGGCCCGAGGGGCACCAGAAGGTCATGGTCCGGGTGATACCCGGCATCAGCGCCGGCGGGCACGCCAAGGTCCGCACCGGCACCGACGACCAGAAGTTCGGCCTGTCCCTCTCCGACGGCTACGCCCAGCACGCCATCGCCCGCATCCTCGACCAGCCGCAGCTCGAACTGACCGGCCTGCACTGCCACCTGGGCTCGCAGATCACCAGCGTCAAGCCGTACCTCTCGGCCGTGCGGCGCATGGTCGGCCTGATGGCCCGCCTGTACGAACAGTACGGCCTGGCCCTGTCCGAACTCGACCTCGGCGGCGGCCACGGCATCGCCTACCGCCCGGGCGAACCGGCTCTGGACCTCACCACGCTGGCCCGCAAGGTGCGTAGCGAGCTGACCGAGGCGTGCGCGGCGGCCGGGCTCAGGGTGCCGCGTCTGATGATCGAACCGGGCCGCGCCATCGCCGGCCCCGCCGGCGTCGCCCTCTACCACGTCCTGGCCGTGAAGCGCACGGGCTCGCACACCTTCGTCGCCGTCGACGGCGGCATGAGCGACAACCCGCGGCCCGCCCTGTACGGCGTGCGTTACGCGCCCCGGCTGGTCGGCCGGCACAGCACCGCGGCCCAGGCCCCGGTGACCGTGGTCGGCCGGCACTGCGAGGCCGGAGACGTCCTTGCCGCCGACGTCGAACTGCCCGCGGACGTACGGCCCGGCGACCTCCTCGCCGTCCCCGTCGCGGGCGCCTACCAGCTGTCCATGGCCTCCGGCTACAACATGGTCGGCCGACCGCCCGTGGCCGCCGTCGCCGACGGCCGCGCCCGGCTCCTGGTCCGCCGCGAGTCCCTGGACGACATCCGCAGCCGTGACGTGGGTCTGTAGGCCCGCGCGGCCCCCCGGCGGCCCGCCTCCGGCCGAGTGCCCGTCAAGTCCTCGGCCGGAGGCGGCCCAAGCCCTTGGACACGACATGTGAGGAACCCGTGACGGCCGAGAACGTGGTGGGGCTGATCGTCGCGATCGCCCCGCTCGTCTACCTGGTGATGGCCTTGATCAAGCCGGAGCGCCTCTGATGACCGCGCCCGCACCCACCCGAGACAGACCCGCCGAGGCGGTACGGCCGCCGTTGCGGAGCCGGCGCGCAGGATCGGCGCCGGTCTGCTCGATCCGCAGCGGCTCCGGCGCGCGTTGCCCGCCGCGCTGCGCAAGCTGAACCCGCGCACGCCGACCCACAACCCCGTCATGTTCGTGCTGACCCGGCCACTACCTGCCGACGGCGTTCCTGCTCGCGCTCGCCGGGCGGCCGGTCAGGCAGTGGCCGGGGGCCACCGCCGGCACCCTGCAGGCCCGCGGTGTGAACTCGTGGTCCTGGCCACCGGTGCCGCTCCGCTGCCGGCGCTGCTCAGCCACCTCCCCGCACTTTCCCCGGGGCCGCTCGCGGAGCGCCTGACGTAGGGCGCGCATGACCGACTACTGGCAGTGACCGCTGCCGAACACGCGTCGGGGCCGGTGCGCGGTGTACGTCCGCGGGCCGGCCCCTCGTTCTCCCCGGGCGGTGCCAGCCGCCCGGTCCGTGCTCAGGCGGCGGTCATCACCTGGCTGCCGGCGGGCAGCCGGTGCGGGGCGATGATCTGGCCGTCCGGCAGGAGCTCACCGGTGTCCTCGAAGAGCACGACACCGTTGCACAGCAGGCTCCAGCCCTGCTCCGGGTGGTGCGCCACGAGACGGGCGGATTCCCGGTCGGCGGAGTCGGCGGTCGGGCACGGTGACTGGTGCTGGCACATGGAAGGGATCTTTCGCTCTGTTGTGTCGTCGGTGATCGCTGTCGTGTCTGTCCCGCGGCGTGAAGCTTCGTTCATGGCCGCCCCCCGTTGTCATAAGTCGGTCGAACCCAGTGTTGCCCCACGGGCGTCTTTCCGCAGGGATTTCGCCGCACCGCTTCCTCACAGGTTGATGACGCATCACCCGCGCGGACGGTTCACCCCAACTGCACTGTCACTTCGGGTGGTTCGGGGTGGCCGGATGGGGCTAGTCCGTACGGGTCGGAGCGCGTTCCCGGCTCGTACGAGCGAGGCGGAACTCGTAGGAGCGGCAGCGGCGTACCCCGCCACCGGTGATCCGGTGACGGGGTACGGAGTGCGCCGCGTGACGTCCGCTCGGCGGTCAGGCCGGGGAGCCGAGCAGGGGCGTGGGCGGGGCCGGCGGCACCCGGAGAGTCAGCACCGGGAGCAGTTCGGCGACCCGGTGCGGGCGGTTCGCCGCGATGCCGGGCGGAGCGGGAGCGAGCGGGACGAGCAGATCGGTCGCCGCGGGGTGGCCGGCGGTGCCGTCGGAGGCGCGGTCCCCGTGGAGCCAGAGCGTGAGCATGTACAGGCCCGGCACGGACAGCAGACGTGCTTGGTACGACTGGGTGAGGGTTTCCGCCTGACGCAGCGCGCGCTCGGTGGAGACGATGTACGGCCCCTCGAAGAAGTGCGAGAACGCCCAGCCGTCCGGCGTGAGCATGCTCTCCGCCGCGGCGACCACATGGTCGCCGGAGCGGATCAGGAAGCGCCATCCGGCCAGTCGGGTGACTGGCTCGCCCTTCGCGGTGATCCGGTCCAGCACGTGGACCGGCAGCGGCAGCTCGGGCGTGACAGGGCCCTGTGCATTGCGCAAGGCGGGGGTTCGGGCCTCCCGGACCGCGGTGGGGGAACCGAGGGCCGTGAGGACGGAGCGAAGTGCGGGCGCGGGTGCCGGGGGGACAAGCAGCGGCATGGTGGGTCGCCTCTCATTCGACAGGCAGGGTGGCGCGACGGGGCGGGGGCGGACGGCGCTGTCAGCTCACGAAGGGCAGGGAGGCAGGCGAGGCCGGGTCCGCGAACGATGGTGTGGGTGTGAGGCCTGCCGGGCGTGATCGACGACGACAGTTTCCTCCGACCATGGGCGACGGCCTGCTGCCCTGTCGACCGAGTTTATACGACATTTGTTCAGCCGGTGTTTCGTCTAACCGTTTCCGGGCACTCGCACAAGAGTTCATTCGGTCAGCGATACGTGGAAATCATCCCGTTTCCGAAGGGGGGACACCGCGATGACCTCGGGTAATGCCCGAACAGCGGTCGGCCAATTCTCGTCGGCGTTTTTCACGAGGTCTTCGACGTCGAGAAGTGCATGCTGCGTCATGCCCGGTGAATGTGCCACCGATCTTCTTGGCTCAAGGGGCCAGAGTAGCGACTGCGGTCGTTCACCGGGGGCGTTATGGATCGCTGGGGCTGGGCATCATCCACCCTGACCCGGACACCGGCGGCCGGATCTTTCGGCCCGCCCACCGAGGAGGGACGCTTCGATGGGGGAGAAGGTCGTGGCGGGCGCGTTCGACCTGTCCGATCGCCAGCGCTACCGCACCAAGCTCCAGCAGTGCCTGCTGGGGCTGGAGCGACTGCTGGAGGAGAAGCGGTTCGATCGGCCCAAGAACCTGATGGGGCTGGAGATCGAACTGAATCTCGCCGGTGCCGACGGTATGCCGAAAATGCTCAACGGTCAGGTCCTGGAAAGGATCGCCAGCCGCGACTTCCAAACAGAACTCGCCATGTTCAACCTGGAAGTCAACATCGCGCCGCACCGGCTGGGGGGTCGGGTTTTCGACCGGCTGGAGGAAGAACTCCGTACGTCACTGGCATATGCCCACCGGAAAGCCGGTGAGGTGGATGCCGGAATCGTGATGATCGGTATTCTGCCGACCCTCGAACGCGACGACCTGGTCTCCTCGAACCTCTCCGACGTGGATCGCTACGTCCTGCTCAACGACCAGATCGTGGCCGCCCGGGGTGAGGACTTCACCCTGGACATCGACGGCGTGGAGCATCTGACCTGCACGTCCAAGTCGATCGCGCCCGAGGCCGCCTGTACGTCCGTGCAACTGCACCTCCAGGTCACCCCGGGACGGTTCGCCGACGTGTGGAACGCCGCGCAGGCCGCGACCGCCGCGCAGATCGCGGTGGGTGCGAACTCGCCGTTCCTGTTCGGCAGGGAGCTGTGGCGAGAGTCCCGGCCGCCGCTGTTCCAGCAGTCCACCGACACCCGCCCGCCCGAGCTCCAGGCGCAGGGCGTGCGGCCGCGCACCTGGTTCGGGGAACGCTGGATCAGCTCGGCGTACGACCTCTTCGAGGAGAACCTGCGCTACTACCCCGCGCTGCTGCCGATCTGCGACGACGAGGACCCGCTGGACGTCCTGGACGCGGGCGGCGTGCCGAAACTCGCCGAACTGGTGCTGCACAACGGCACGGTCTACCGCTGGAACCGGCCCGTCTACGGCATCGCCGACGGCGTCCCGCACCTGCGCGTCGAGAACCGGGTCCTGCCCGCCGGGCCGACCATCACCGACGTCATCGCCAACGCGGCCTTCTACTACGGCCTCATCCGCGCGCTCGCCGAGGACTCCCGGCCGGTGTGGACCCGCTTGCCCTTCGAGGCCGCCGAGGCCAACTTCGACGCCGCGTGCCGGTACGGCATCGAGGCGCGCTTCACCTGGCCGCGGCGGGGCCGCTACGGCGGGACGACCGAGGTGGACGCGGTGAGTCTGGTGCGCGACGAACTGCTGCCGCTCGCCGAGGCCGGGCTGGACGCCTGGGGCGTGGAACCGGCCGACCGGGACCTGTATCTCGGCGTGATCGACGAGCGGTGCAGGCGGCGGGTGAACGGCGCGTCCTGGCAGGTCGCGACCTTCCACCGGGCCTTGGAGAGCGGCCTTCCCCGCGAGGCCGCCCTGGCCGCGACGACGCGGCGCTACGCCGAGCTGATGCGCCACGGCGAGCCGGTGCACACCTGGCCGGTCGGGGTGCCGGAGGCGGCTGCCCGGACGTCGTGAGCGCCGCCCGGCCGGTTCGGCGCGGCCGGGGCGGAACCAGGGGCGCGGCCGGGGCGGAACCAGGGGCCGGAGGCCGGGGCACAACTACGTCTGCGAGGCTGTCCTGCGCACGTCTTGGACCAGGATGCAGGATGTGCGCTGGGACAACTCGGCTGGAGGCGGGCGTGCAGGGTGAGGCGGGAACCGTGAAGGGCGCCCCGGCGGGCGGGGTGCCGTCGCGGCGGGTGCTGCGGGACGAGACCCTGCTCGTGCTCGGGCTCTCGCTGGGCGCCAGCGCCCTGTCCGCGCTCATCAGCTTCGTCGGGTCCGTCACCCGGCCAGGCGGACTGAAGGACCAGGCCGCCACGCTCAATGCCTCCGCCGCGCCGGGTCGGCCCTGGCTCGATCTCGCCTGGCAGCTGTTCGGGATCACCACCGCGCTGATCCCCGTCGCCCTGGTCGCGCACTTCCTGATGCGTGAGGGGAAGAGCCTCAGGACCCTCGGCTTCGACCGCACCCGTCCCTGGCCCGACCTCGGGCGCGGAGCCGTGCTCGCCGCGGTGATCGGCAGCAGCGGCATCGCCTTCTACCTCGCCGCACGCGGCCTCGGATTCAACCTCACGGTCGTCCCCGAGGCCCTGCCCGAGGTGTGGTGGAAGTTCCCGGTGCTGATCCTGTCGGCCCTGCAGAACTCGATCGTCGAAGAGGTCATCGTCGTCGGCTATCTGCTGCGCCGGCTGGACCAGTCGGGCTGGTCGCCCGGCGCCGCGCTGACGGCCAGCTCCGTGCTGCGCGGCTCGTACCACCTCTACCAGGGCATCGGCGGCTTCGTCGGCAACATGGTGATGGGCGTCGTCTTCGTCCTTCTGTACCGGCGCTGGGGCCGCGTCGGCCCGCTGGTGGTCGCGCACTCGCTGCTCGACATCGGGGCGTTCGTGGGATATGCCCTGCTCGCCGGCAAGGTGGGCTGGCTGCCCACCGCCTGAGGTGCCGTCGGGGCCCGCGCGTCCGTACGACAGGCCCTAGTCTAGGCGAGCAGCTCGCCCTCGATCACCGTCACCGCCCGGCCGCCGAGCAGGGTGCGCCCGCCGCGCAGTTCCGTGCGGACGCGGCCGGACCGGGGCGAGGCCTGCAGCCCGGTCAGCTCGGCGCGCCCGAGGCGCTCCGACCAGAACGGGGCCAGCGCGGTGTGGGCGCTGCCCGTGACCGGGTCTTCGTCGATGCCGACGTTCGGGAAGAAGCACCGGGAGACGTAGTCGTACCCGAGGGCCGGCTCCTGGGCGCGGGCGGTGGCGATGACGCCGCGTGACGAGTGGGCGCCGACGGCCCTGTGATCGGGGCGCAGCGCGTGGACGGTCCGCTCGTCGGCGAGCTCCACCAGCAGGTCCCCCACGTTCGGGCCGGTGTCGAAGGCCGTCAGCGGCTGTGCGCCGAGCGCCTCGGCGAGCCCCTCGGGGACGTCGACCGGCGTGAGCGGCGCCGTGGGGAAGTCCATCGTGATCGAACCGTCCTCCCGGGGCGTGGCCACGAGGACGCCGCTGCGCGTCGCGAACCGGACCGGGCCCTCGCAGGCACCGGTGGTGTGCAGCACGTGGGCCGTGGCGAGCGTGGCGTGACCGCACATCGCCACTTCCGCCACCGGGGTGAACCAGCGCAGCGCCCAGTCGGCCTCGCCGCCCTCGGGCAGCGGGTGGGCGAAGGCCGTCTCGGCGTGGTTGACCTCCAAGGCCACGCTCTGCATCCAGCGGTCCTCGGGGAACGCGTCGAGAAGCAGGACCCCGGCCGGGTTTCCGGTGAAGGGGCGGTCGGTGAAGGCATCGACGATTCGCATCCGCATGGCCCCTGACGTTAGGACCCGCGCGAAGCCGCGGGCCAAGGCCAATTCGCGAGCAGTGGACCCGTTCCGGGCGCGGCGCCCGGTCGATGAGCCTTGCTCACCGAACTATTCCGATATATCGTTGAAGTATCGCGACGGATCTACGGTAGGTCTGCGCTAGATCGACGAACAGATGGAGTGATGACCATGCACAACCACGGATACGAGCGTGGACACGGACACGAGGGCCCCCGGCGCGGTCGTGGTGACTTCGACGCACTGCGCGCGGCCTTCGGCCCCTTCGGTCCGGGCGGGCACGGTTTCGGTCACGGCGGCCCGGGCGGCTTCGGTGGCTTCGGCCCCGGCCCCTGGGGCGGACGAGGGCGCGGCGGTCCGAGGGGAAGGGCGCGGCGCGGTGACGTGCGCGCCTCGATCCTGGCCCTGCTGAAGGAACGGCCGATGCACGGCTACGAGATGATCCAGGAGATCGCCGAGCGCAGCGGCGGGGCGTGGAAGCCCAGCCCCGGCTCGGTGTACCCCACCCTCCAACTGCTGGAGGACGAGGGGCTGATCGTCAGTGAGTCCGAGGGCGGCAAGAAGCTGTTCTCGCTCACCGACGCGGGCCGCACGGCGGCCGAGGAGGGCCCGGAGGCCCCCTGGGAGGAGGCCTCGCGCGGCGTCGACTGGGAGGCTCTCGGCGAGATCCGCCAGGCCGGCTTCGGACTGATGGAGGCCTTCAGCCAGGTCTGGAAGACCGGCGACAAGGGGCAGCGCGAGAAGGCGCTCACCGTCATCAACGAGGCCCGCAAGAAGCTGTATCTGATTCTCGCCGACGAGGGCTGACACCTGCCCTACGGCACCACAGGCGCCCCGTGGAACGATCCGCGGGGCGCTCTGCCGTGCGTCGAGCCCCAGGTGCGCGGCGGCTTCACGTCACCAGGCCGGCCAGCTTCCGCAGCGACTCGTCCAGTGCGGCGGTGGCCGAGTCCTTGAGTCTGCCCGCCATCAGGGAGACCGCGGCACCGGTGAACTCCCCTTCGACACGGACCGTCGTGGCGTCTTCGTGCGGGACCAGGGTGTAGCGCGTGGTGACGGTCACGGACATCGGGCCCTTGCCGCGAATCGCCAGCACCCGGGCCGGTGTCAGCTCCTCCACGGTCCACTCGACCTCGGCCGGGAAGCCCATCAGCTTCATGTTCTCCTGGAAGGTGGCGCCGATCTCCAGGGTCGTAGGGCCGCCTCGGGGGAAGCTGGTGTGGGTCGCGTTCCACTCCCCGTACGCGGACCAGTCCGTGAGCTGGTCCCACACCTTCTCGGCCGGTGCCTCGATGCGTGCCTCCGCGCTGACTTCGGCCATGCGACCACCTCTTCGTCTCGGGCTTCGGTGTCGCGGAACGTAGCCGCAGGGCCTGCAACATTCAATACTGACGAGGAGTCAGAGAATGTGGACGTGCCCGGCGCTGTACACGGCGCGCGGCGGGACGGCGTGCGTCGTGCCGGTCTCGGCCTGATCTCATCCCTGAGGAGGAGATCCCGGCCAGGGATGTCCCCTGTCCGTGGGACGGGAAAATGGTTCTGGCCGGGGATGACCGGATCCGAGGGGACTGGTGGGGTAGGGGTGTGCAATACCCGATCCCCCGGCAGCAGGCCGGCGAACACCCCCACGCGGACAACGATGCCAGTCTCAGCGACGAGCTGGCGGCGGTGGTCACGGGAGCCCGCAGGCGGGCAGTGCGGGACGGGGACCGGCAGGTCGACACCGCCCATCTGCTGCACTCGCTCCTGGAGCACGACCCCGAGGCGCGCGCCGTCTTCGACAGCGAACCGCAGCTCGCGCGGCTGCTCGGCTACCTCGTGCAGCGCAGCATCGGCTACGGCCTGCGCTGGCAGAGCGCGGTCGAGGACTCCGGCGCGATCCCGGTCGCGACCGGGGTCCCGGGCCACTCGCCGCTGGCCGCCACGGCGATGGCGTACGCCGGGGAACGCGCCGCGCGCCGCGGCGACGGGCGGGCCCGGGGGCTCGATCTGCTCGCGGGGATCGTCGTGGATCCGCGGTCGCGGGCCGTCGAGGTGCTGGAGCGCGCCGGGGTGGAGGCGCCCGAGCTGTTCCTGCGGATCGAGCACGGCTCGCAGGAGTGCGTCGGGGGCGCCGAGGCCGGTTCCTGAGCGGGCGGCCGGAGTCCATTCGCTGAGACAGGAGTCATCGGGGATGACGGTCATGTCGCCGCCTGTCATCATGTCCGGGTGCATACGTCAGTCAGCAGTCGGGGAAGCCGCGGAAAGGGCACCGGGCTCACGCTCGCGCTCGGGTCGGCGGTCGCCTTCGGTGGATCGGGAGTCGCGGCCAAGCCGCTGATCGAGGCGGGCCTCGACCCGCTGCACGTGGTGTGGCTGCGGGTGGCCGGCGCGGCCCTCGTGATGCTGCCGCTCGCCGTGCGCCACCGCGCGCTGCTGCGCCGCCGGCCCGCGCTGCTCGCCGGGTTCGGCCTGCTGGCCGTCGCCGGCGTGCAGGCCTGCTACTTCGCCGCGATATCGCGCATCCCGGTCGGCGTCGCGCTGCTCGTCGAGTACCTCGCGCCCGCCCTGGTGCTCGGCTGGGTGCGGTTCGTGCAACGGCGGCCCGTGACGCGCGCCGCGGCGCTCGGCGTGGTCCTGGCGGTCGGCGGCCTGGCCTGCGTCGTCGAGGTGTGGTCCGGACTCGGTTTCGACGCCATCGGACTGCTGCTCGCCCTCGGCGCCGCCTGCTGCCAGGTCGGCTACTTCGTGCTGTCCGACCAGGGCAGCGATTCCGGCGCCGACGCCCCGGACCCGCTCGGCGTGATCGCCTACGGGCTCCTGATCGGCGCCGCCGTGCTGACCGTCGTGGCCCGCCCGTGGGGCATGGACTGGTCGGTGCTCGCCGGCTCCGCCCCCATGGACGGCACCGCCGTCCCGGCGGCCGCCCTGCTGGCCTGGATCGTGCTGATCGCGACCGTCGTCGCCTACGTCACCGGCGTGGTCTCGGTACGCCGGCTCTCCCCGCAGGTCGCGGGCGTCGTGGCGTGCCTTGAGGCGGTCATCGCGACCGTGCTGGCCTGGGTGCTGCTCGGCGAGCACCTCTCGGCGCCGCAGATCGTGGGCGGGGTGATCGTCCTGATCGGTGCGTTCATCGCGCAGTCGTCGACGCCCGCCAAGGGCTCGCCGGAGCCGGTGGTGGCCGGTGGCGGTCCCGAGCGTGAGTTGTCGGCCCGGGGAACGGCCGCATAGAGTGCTGATCATGTATTCGGACGCACGCGTTCTTCCGCCTCCGGCCGCCTGAGGGCGGGCCCCCGGACCTTCATGCCCCGCGCTGTCGCGCCGGGTTGAACGGTGCTGCCCGCGGAAGTCGTCCCCGGACCCCGCTGAGCGGCGGTCCTTCCCGAACTTCTGCGCTCCTGGCGCAATGCGGAGAAACGCGTGTCCACCATTGCTTCCGGCCTGCCCGTCGGGCGAGGCCTCCTGTATCTGATCGTCGCCGGTGCCGCCTGGGGCACCGCGGGCGCGGCAGCCTCACTGGTCTACCGCTCCAGTGACATGGGCTCCGTCGCCCTGTCGTTCTGGCGCTGCGCGGCCGGCCTGCTCCTGCTGCTCGCCGCCCGCCATCTGCGCCCGCGCGCCGTCGCGGCCGCCCCTGAGCCGCTCGCCCGCAAGGCGTTGCGGATCGGCGCGATCGGCCTCGGGCTGGCGGTGTTCCAGACGGCCTACTTCGCCGCCGTCTCCGCCACCGGCCTCGCTGTCGCCACCGTCGTCACCCTCGGCGCGGGCCCCGTCCTCATCGCGCTCGGCGCACGCCTGACCATGGGGGAGCGGCTCGGCCGCGCCGGCGTCCTGGCGGTCACCGGCGCGCTCGGCGGCCTCGGAGTGCTGGTGCTCGGCGGCGGTGACACCGCCGTACGCCCCTGGGGGATCGCGCTCGCCCTGCTGTCCGCTGCCGGGTACTGCGCGATGACCCTGCTCACCCGTTACTGGGGCCGCGGGGGCGGCGCCGACGCCTCCGCCACCACCGTCTGGGCGTTCGCGGTCACGACCCTGGTCCTGCTGCCGTTCGCGCTGACGGAGGGCCTGGTTCCGCACACGCCGGAACCCGCCCTGCTGCTGTGGCTTCTTGTTTACATTGCGGCGATCCCCACGGCCCTCGCCTACGCCCTCTACTTCGCGGGCGCGGCCGTCGTGCGGTCGGCCACCGTGTCCGTGATCATGCTGCTGGAGCCGGTCAGCGCGGCGGTCCTGGCCGTCACCCTGCTCGGCGAGCAGCTCACCACCGCCACCCTGGTCGGCACCCTGCTGATGCTGGGCTCCGTCGCGGGACTGGCGGTGGCCGAGGCGCGCGGGGCGCGTGGGCTCAGCGCGCGGTGAGGTAGCCGGGCAGGTCGGTGCCGGGCGCCAGGTCGGCGGCAGGCACCGGTGTGCCGTACCCCTTGCGCAGCGGAACGAGGCCGGCCCAGTGGGGGAGCGCCAGGTCCTCGGGCTCGTCGTTGACGCCGCCGGTGCGGGCCTTCGCGGAGACCTGGTCCAGGTCGAGGCGGATGACGGCGGTGGCGGCGAACTCCTTCTTGTTGGCGGGCCGTGAGTCACGCGAGCGGCCCGCCACCACGTGGTCGACCAGCGCGTCGAGGGCCAGCCGCTTCTCCTCCGGATCCGTGACGTCATGGGCGACGCCGTGCACCACCACGGAGCGGTAGTTGATCGAGTGGTGGAAGGCCGAGCGGGCGAGGACCAGCGCGTCGACGTGGGTGACCGTCAGGCACACGGGGAGGCCGGGCTCGGCCTGCCCGGTCATCCGCAGCGGGCGCGAGCCGGTCGAGCCGTGCACGTAGAGCCGCTCGCCGACCCGGGCGTAGAGCGTCGGCAGGACCACCGGCGCGCCGTCGCGGACGAAGCCGAGGTGGCAGACGTACCCCTCGTCGAGTATCGCGTGCACCAGGTCCTTGTCGTACGACGCGCGGTCCGGTGAGCGGGTGGGGACGGTGCGGTCGCTCGGGGTGTAGGCGGCGGCCTGCGACGTCGGCTCCTGGGTCCCCTGCATGGCGCTCTCCATTGCACTAGTGCATACTTGTCTTTGTGCTAGGAGAATATCGGATCGAGGGCCGGGGGGCAGCGGAGATTTCCGCGAGCGTGGAGCGCGCGGTGGCGGCGGGCGCGCTGGCGTCGGGGCAATTGCTGCCGTCCATGCGGGAGTTGGCGTCCCGCCTCGGAGTGAACCCGAACACCGTGGCCGCCGCCTATCGGACCCTGCGGGAGCGCGGGGTCATCGAGACCGACGGGCGGCGCGGCAGCCGGGTGCGGTACAGACCGGCCACCACCGGCCGCGAGGAGATCGCGGTGGACGTGCCGGAGGGCGTGCGGGACATGGCCGCCGGCAACCCGGACCCGGCGTTGCTGCCGTCGCCGGCGGCCGCCTTCGCCGAGGCGGCGGGCGGGGCGCCGGTGCTGTACGGGGAGACGCCGGTGGAGCCCGAACTGGCGCGCCTCGCACGGGCCGGGATGGACGCCGGGGGAGTGCCCGCGGGCCCGATCGCGGTGACCTCCGGTTCGCTGGACGCCGTCGAGCGGGTGCTGGCCGCCCACCTCAAGCCCGGGGACGCGGTCGCCGTGGAGGATCCCGGGTGGGGCGGCCTGTTCGACCTGGTGCCTGCCCTCGGGCTGCGCACTCTTCCCGTCGCCCTCGACGACGACGGCCCGCTCCCCGACGAGGTGGACGGCGCGCTGAAGGCGGGCGCCCGCGCCCTCGTCGTCACGGACCGCGCGCAGAACCCCACCGGAGCCGTGCTGAGCGCCGCACGCGCGCGTGCCCTGCGTGCGGTGCTCGGAGAGCATCCGGCGACCCTGCTGATCGAGGACGACCACGGCCACGGCATCGTCGACGTGCCGCTGCATCCCCTGGCCGGCGTCACCCGGCACTGGGCCTTCGTCCGCTCGGCGGCCAAGGCGTACGGACCCGACCTGCGGCTGGCCGTGCTCACCGGTGACGAGGTCACGCTGGACAGGGTGCGCGGGCGGCAGCGGCTCGGGCCCGGCTGGGTCAGCCGGATCACCCAGCGCGCGGTGGCACATCTGTGGGCCCACGGCGCGGTGGACACGGCGGCCGTCGCGGCGGCGTACGGACGGCGCCGGGGCGCGCTGATCGACGCGCTCGGGCGGCGCGGGGTGGCGGCGTACGGCCGCACCGGCCTGAACGTCTGGATCCCGGTACCGGACGAGACCGCGGCCGTCTCCCGTCTGCTGCACGCCGGGTGGGCCGTCGCCCCCGGCGCCCGCTTCCGCCTGAGCGCCCCGCCCGGGATCCGGGTCACCGTCGCCACGCTCACCGAGGCCGAGACGGAACCGCTGGCGGACGTGATCGCCGCAGCGGTGCGCCCGGCGCCGGCGCGCAGCCACGTGTAGGAGGCGTCTGGAACGATGGCGCCATGAACGAGGACATCATTCCGGTCCTGCGCGTGGCCGACGCCGCCGCGGCGGTGCGATGGTACGAGCGCCTGGGGTTCGCCCGGCTGTGGGAGCACCGCTTCGAGCCGGGACTGCCGGCGTTCGTGGAGGTCGCGCGGGGGCCGGTGAGCCTGTTCCTGTCGGAGCACACCGGCGACGCCCGGCCGGACACGCTGGTCTATCTGAGGCTCACCGACGTCGACGGGGTCGCCGCCGATTTCGGCGTGCCGGTGGAGGAGGCTCCGTGGGCCCGGGAGATCGAGCTGCGGGACCCCGACGGCAACCGGCTGCGGATCGGCACGCCGAAGGACTGAGCGCGGGCCCACCCGTGCGGCGAGCCCCGATCCGCCCCTGAGGCGAGCGCCGCCCGCGTGGGCGGCGTCGGCGCCCCGGCTTCATCTCCTGGGCCGCACCTGCGTCAGTGCCGCCCCCGCCAGCACGATCACCGCTCCCACCGGTGTCGACCACGTCAGCGACTCGCCCAGGATGGCGACGCCCGCCGCCGTGGCGATGACCGGGATGAAGTAGGTGACCATCTGGGCGGTGGTCGGCCCGACCTCGGCGACCAGGCCGTACTGGATGAGCACCGCGAAGCCCGTGCCCAGGGTGCCCAGGGCCGCGACGGCGAGCAACGGCACCACCGGGAAGCGGCTCGGCATGCTGGTGAACAGCGGCGTCACGACGGCCAGTTGCAGTGTGGCCAGCAGCAACTGGGCGCCGGTGAGCGACAGATGCGAGTTACCGGATCCGGCCAGTGTGCGCCGGACGTAGATCCAGCCGATCGGATAGCTGAGCGAGGCCAGCAGTGCCAGGGCCGTGCCCGTGGGGTCGACGCCGGTGAAGCCCTGCCAGGCGCCGAGCACCGTCAGCACGCCGAGGAAGCCCAGGCCCAGCCCCGCGACCCGGACCCGGGTGGGCCGGTCCTCGGAGAGGGCGACCATCGAGAGGGCCATGCCCCACAGCGGCGAGGTGGCGTTGCAGATGCCGGCGAGCGTGGACGGGATCGTCAGCTCGGCGTAGGCGAACAGGGAGAACGGCAGCGCGTTCAGCAGGAACGCGGCGACCGTCAAATGGGCCCAGGTGCGCGCGCCGCGGGGAAGCCGCTGGCGCTTCACCGCCATCGCCGCCGCAAGCACCGCCGTGCCGAACAGCAGTCGGCCGAGGGTCACCTGGAAGGGGGCGTAGCCGTCGGTGCCCACCTTGATGAGCAGGAAGCTGAAGCCCCAGACCAGGGACAGCGCCGCGAAGCGGACTCTCCAGTCGATCGTGCGGCGGGCGGGGGCCCGGAGCGGGCCGTGCGTGGCGCCATGCGTGGCATCGGTCGTGGCGGTGGTCACGGAAGCAACCATGCGGGACCGGACCCTGTAGAACAAGCGAGATTTCGCACCCTGTATCTCGTAGCATCGCTTATATGTTGAGCCTGGACCGTCTTCGCACCCTCGACGCGCTCGCCCGGCACGGTTCGGTGAGCGGCGCGGCCGAGGGGCTGCACATCACCACCTCGGCCGTGTCCCAGCAGCTGGCCAAACTGGAGCGGGAGGTCGGCCAGCAACTGCTCGCCAAGCACGGCCGGGGCGTCCGGCTCACCGACGCAGGCCGGCTGCTGGCGCAGCACGCGTCGCGCATCCTGTCGCAGGTCGCCCTCGCCCAGTCCGACCTGGAGGCGCAGCGCGGGCAGGTCGCCGGGGAGCTGCGCCTGTCGGCGTTCCCGACCGCCGCGCGCGGACTGTTCCCCGGCGCGCTCGCCACCCTGCGCACCGCCCACCCCGCGCTGCGGCTGCGCACGTGCGAGCTGGAGCCGGAGCGCGGCATCCAGGGCGTGGTGCGCGGCGACATCGACCTGGCGGTGGTCCTGGACTGGTACAACAAGCCGATGGCACTGCCCGACGGCCTGGTCAAGGCGTCGATCCTGGACGATCCCGCCGACGTGGCGATGCCCGCCGGGCATCCGCTCGCCGACCGGGACGAGGTGGACCTCGCGGAGTTCGCCGAGGACGAGTGGATCACCTGGGGGCAGGGCGAGTTCTGCCACGAGTGGCTGATGTTCACCCTGCGCTCGCGCGGCGTCGAGCCGATTCTCGGGCACCGCGCCGCCGAGACGCACACCCAGCTCGCGCTGGTCGCCGCCGGGCTCGGCGTCTGCGTCTGCCCGCTGCTCGGCCGCCACCCCATGCCCGCCGGTGTCGTCACCGTGCCGCTGAAGCAGCGGGTGCGGCGGCACGTGTACGTCGTCTGGCGGGCGGACGCCGACCGTCGGCCGTCGATCCGGGCGGCGGTGGCGGCACTGCGGTCGGCGGGCGAGAGCGTCGGCTGACCCCGCGCTACGGCGAACCGAGCTTGCGGAAGTCCCAGGAGACCGTCTTCGCCGGTGTGAGCCGCATCCAGGCGTGCCGTCCGTCGTGCGGCATCTCCTGAAGCCCGAAGTTCTTGCGGGCGAACAGCGTCTCCGGCAGGTCGAGTTCGGCGCACAGCTCACCGGTGCGCGGAGCCTCGCCCACGAACTCGACGGTCCCGGACAGCTCGACGCCGCGCAGCTCGTCGTACTCCTCCCCGGTGTCGACCACGATCGCCACCCGTGCATCGCGCCGCAGATCGGTCCACCGCTTGCTGCGCACCACCGAGTACAGCCACATCGAGGTGCCGTCCCAGGCGAACCACAGCGTGCTGACGTGCGGCGCCCCGTCGGCCGAGACCGTGGCGACCCGGCAGGTGCGCTGGCTGGTCAGGAACGCGTCCAGCTCACCGGGCGTCATCATGATCTTCCGGCCCCGGCGCTGAGTGGCTGTCATGTGTTTCCCCTCGGATTCCCCTCGGAAGAACGGCATCTGACGGTATGTCAGCAAAGCATGGACCGTCTTCCGTCCCTGTGCAATGGTGGCTGATCTCACCGGCTCCCACATCGCCGGCCACCAGGGGGGCGCCATGCCGTCGTACGAACAGCTCGGTGAACTGCTCGACCCCGCGAGCACGGTGCTCCTGACCGTCGAGTGCCAGCAGGGCGTGGTCGGCCCGGACAGTGCCCTGCCGGAGCTGGCGAAGGAGTTCCGCTCCTCGGGCGCCCTCGGCAATGTGGCCCGGCTGGTGGCCGCCGCCCACGAGAGCGGCGTCCAGGTGATCCACGCCATCGCCGAACGCCGCCCCGACGGCCGTGGCGCGAACCGCAACGCCCGCCTCTTCCGCGCCGCCGAACGGCTGCCCGTCCGGCAGCTGTCCGGCACCGCGGCGGTGCGCGTCGTGGCCCCCATCGAGGTCACCGAGGAGGACTTCGTCGTACGGCGGCTGCACGGCCTGTCGCCGATCCAGGGCACCGACGTCGACGCGCTACTGCGCAATCTCGGCTGCCGCACCCTGATCGTCACCGGCGTCTCGGCCAACGTGGCCGTTCCCAACGCGGTGTTCGACGCGGTGAACCGTGGCTACACGGTCGTGCTGCCGGCCGACGCCGTCGCGGGGGTGCCCGCCGACTACACCCCCGCGATGATCCGCAACACCCTCGCGTTGGTCGCCACGGTCGCGACCACGGACGAGGTGCTCGGCCGCTTCGGACGCCCGCGTCGTCGCTGACCCTCAGGCGAGGCGGATCTCGTCGCCCGACACGACGATCTCCGAAGCCGCCAGCGGCTGGGTCGCCGGACCCTGCTGCACGCTGCCGTCGGTGGCCGAGAACCGGCTGTCGTGACAGGGGCAGATGATGGCCCCGTCCTTGACGTCCTTCACCGCGCACCCCTGATGGGTGCACTTGGAGGAGAACGCCTTGTACTCGCCCGCCGTCGGCTGCGTGACCACCAGGTCGCCGATGACCTTTCCGCCGCCCTCGGGGATCTCGGAGGTCTTGGCGAGGGCGGTGCCACCGCCGGCACCGGAGCCCGCGCCGGCCCCGGAATCGGAGTCGACGCCGGTGCTGGACGAGTCGTCGCCCGACCCGCACGCGGTCAGCGCGACGGCGAGCCCGGCGGCCCCGGCCGCCGCCATGACGGTGCGGCGGGCCGGACCCGACTCGGTGTGAAGCGATTGGCTGGGCATGCTGGCATTCCCTTCCACGGACACTGGGTGATCCCTTGATCTGTTCAGCAGTACGGTCGACGGAGGGCCGAAGTTCAGCGGCCGAGCCTAACTTCACTCGATCGAGATCTGACGGGAACGATCGCGACGCGGTACCGGCAGGCCGGGGCCGACGGCGCCGGACACCCCAGTAGCCTGGGGCGATGCTCAAGGAAGTCATCGCGACCCGCTACATCACGCCGCTGCGTGAGGGTGGCTCGCTGCCGGGACTCGTCGAGGCCGACGACTTCGGGACATACGTCTTGAAGTTCACCGGTGCCGGACAGGGCCGCAAGACGCTCGTCGCGGAGGTCGTCTGCGGCGAGCTCGCCCGCCGGCTCGGCCTGCGCGTCCCCCGTCTGGTGACCGTCGGCCTGGATCCGCTCCTCGGGCTCGGCGAGCCCGACCAGCAGGTCCAGGACCTGCTCCGGTCCAGCGGCGGCCCCAACCTCGGCATGGACTTCCTGTCCGGCGCGCTCGGCTTCGACCCCCTCGCCTTCACGGTGGGCCCCGAGGAGGCCGGGCGGATCGTCTGGTTCGACGCGCTGGTCAACAACGTCGACCGCTCCTGGCGCAACCCCAACCTGCTGATGTGGCAGGGCGACCTGTGGCTCATCGACCACGGCGCCACCATGATCTGGCACCACAACTGGCCCGGCGCCGAGGTCTCCGCCGCCCGCCCCTACGACGCCTCGGACCACGCCCTGCGGACCTTCGCACCGGACGTCACGGCGGCCGCGGCCGGGCTCGCCCCCCTCGTCACCGAGGACCTGCTGGCCGAGGTCACCGCCGAGATCCCCGACGCCTGGCTGACCGGCGAGCCCGGCTTCGACACCCCCGACGACCTGCGCAGGGCCTACGCGCGGCCCTTGCTGGCGCGCGCCGCCGTCATCCACGAACGCATCGAGGGGATCAAGTGAGCGAGCGCCACATCACCAGGGCCGGCCAGGGCGGCGGCCGGGACGTCTTCGAGTACGCGCTGCTGCGGGTCGTACCGCGCGTCGAACGTGGCGAGTGCATCAACGCGGGCGTGCTCGTGTACTGCCGCGCCAAGGCGTACGTCGGTGCCCGCACCCACCTCGACGAGGCGCGACTGCTGGCCCTCGACCCGGACGCGGACGTGGCCGGAGTGCGTGCCGCGCTGCGCGCGGTGGAGAGCGTCTGCGGGGGCGGGGAGGCGGCCGGACAGGCGGCGGGCGACGACGCCGGGCGGCGTTTCCGCTGGCTGATCGCGCCCCGTTCCACGGTCGTACGGCCCGGCCCGGTGCACACCGGGCTGACCCTCGATCCGGCGGCCGAGACCGAACGGCTGCTCGACCTGCTGGTGAGGTGATGGATCACATGCACCCGATGGGCCGTTGACACCGGGTGCCAGGGCTTCTAGCGTCACGTCTGCTGAAGGTACTAAGCGGTCGCTCATCGAAGAGAGTGCCGTTGAGCCGCATCCCAAGGGCGAGGAGAAGCAGCAATGTCCACCACTGAGCAGCGGGTCGCAGTCGTCACCGGCGCCGCGCGCGGCATCGGGGCCGCCACCGCCGTACGCCTGGCGGCCGAGGGCCGCGCGGTCGCCGTGCTCGACCTCGACGAGGCCGCCTGCAAGGACACCGTCGAGAAGATCACCGCGGCCGGTGGCAAGGCCGTCGCCGTCGGCTGCGACGTCTCCGACGAGGCGCAGGTCGAGGCGGCCGTCGCCCGGATCGCCGAGGAGCTCGGCGCGCCGGTGATCCTTGTCAACAACGCGGGCGTGCTCCGCGACAACCTGCTGTTCAAGATGAGCGTCGCCGACTGGGACACCGTCATGAACGTGCACCTGCGCGGTGCCTTCCTGATGTCGAAGGCCTGCCAGAAGCACATGGTGGACGCCGGCTTCGGCCGCATCGTCAACCTTTCCTCCTCCTCCGCCCTCGGCAACCGCGGCCAGGTCAACTACTCCGCCGCCAAGGCCGGTCTGCAGGGCTTCACCAAGACCCTCGCCAAGGAGCTCGGCAAGTTCGGCGTCACCGCCAACTCCGTCGCCCCCGGCTTCATCGCCACCGACATGACCGCCGCGACCGCCGAGCGGGTCGGCATGGGCTTCGACG
The DNA here is from genome assembly GCF_040686175.1 of Streptomyces sp. NPDC086077. Taxonomy (NCBI): domain Bacteria; kingdom Bacillati; phylum Actinomycetota; class Actinomycetes; order Kitasatosporales; family Streptomycetaceae; genus Streptomyces; species Streptomyces sp. NPDC086077. The sequence continues at coordinate 48,191 of NZ_JBFBJT010000024.1, forward strand.
ACTTCAAGGCCGCCGCCGCCACCATGATCCCCGTGCAGCGCGTCGGTGAGCCCGACGACATCGCCAACGCCATCGCCTTCTTCACGGGTGAGGCGGCCGGATTCGTCTCCGGCCAGGTGCTGTACGTCGCCGGCGGACCGCTCGACTAGGGGGCACGGACATGACTGAACTGCCCGGACTCTCCGGCAAGGCCGCCCTCGTCACGGGCGGCAGCCGCGGCATCGGCTACGGCGTCGCCGAGGCGTTGGTGGCACGCGGTGACCGCGTCTGCATCACCGGCCGCAACGAGGAGGCCCTGAAGGAGGCCGTCGAGCAACTCGGCTCCGACCGGGTCATCGGCGTCGCGGGCAAGGCCCACGACCTCGACCACCAGGCCATCGCCGTGGAGCGGACGATGGAGGCCTTCGGCCGGGTCGACTACCTGGTCAACAACGCCGGTACGAACCCGGTGTTCGGGCCGATCGCCGACCTCGACCTCGACGTGGCGCGAAAGGTCTTCGAGACCAACGTCGTCTCGGCGCTCGGGTTCGCCCAGAAGACCTGGCACGCCTGGCAGAAGGAGAACGGCGGCGCGATCGTCAACATCGCCTCCGTGGCCGGTGTCGCCCCCTCGCCCTTCATCGGCGCCTACGGCATCAGCAAGGCCGCGATGATCAACCTGACCCTGCAGCTGGCGCACGAGTACGCGCCCAAGGTGCGGGTCAACGCGATCGCCCCGGCGGTGGTGAAGACCAAGTTCGCGCAGGCCCTGTACGAGGGCCGGGAGGCGGAGGCCGCGTCGGCCTACCCGCTCGGCCGGCTCGGCGTGCCTTCCGACATCGGCGGCGCCGCTGCGTTCCTCACCTCGGCGCAGGCCGACTGGATCACCGGCCAGACGCTCGTCGTCGACGGCGGCATCTTCCTCAACGCCGGGGTCGGCTGACCGGATCGGGCCGTATCGGTTCGGACGTTCCGGATCGGGCCTGAGCGGATCGGATCTTTTCGGACAGGGGCGTCGGCTCCGTCAACGGTGATCGCCTGACGCGATTTTGTTGACGAAATCGGCGCCCCTGTCGACAAATTGGCGGCGTGCGGGTCGATGACAACGTCGTCATACGGAGACTGATCAACGACCTCGCGCAAGCACGGTTCAGGCCGTCTTTGCCTGCGATAGGGTCTGCCGACCCTTGGTATGGCAGATCGAGGAGCGTGCGCGTGTTCAACCGGAACCGAGGCCTGCGGCAAGTGGCGGCGATCGCTTCCATATCCCTGTTGGCCGGTTGCAGCCTGTTTTCGGACGGCGACCCTGCCGAAGGGGGTCCGATCGTCGTGGGGACCACCAGCGCCCCCAGCACGCTGGATCCGGCCGCCTCCTGGGACGGCTCCTGGGAGCTGTTCCGCAACATCTACCAGACGTTGCTGAGCTACCCCACCGGCGCCACCACGCCCCAGCCCGACGCCGCCGAGAGCTGCAAGTTCGCCGACGCGACCAACCGGGTGTACAGCTGCAAGCTGCGTGGGGGGCTGACCTTCTCCGACGGCGACGCGCTCGACGCGCAGGCCGTCAAGCACTCCATCGACCGGATCCTGGCCATCGACGCGCCGGGCGGTCCCGCCGGGCTGCTGGGCAGCCTGGACCGGGTGCAGGCGCTCGGCGACCGCGAGGTCGTCTTCCACCTCAAGACCGCGGACGCCACCTTCCCGTTCGTGCTCGCCACCCCCGCCATGTCCGTCGTCGACCCCGACGACTACCCGGCCGACAAGCTCCGCGAGGACGGCGGGGTGACCGGCTCCGGGCCGTACCTCCTCGACTCGTACGACGAGGGCACGCGGGCCGAACTCGTGCGCAACGACAGCTACAAGGGCTTCGCCGAACGAAGAAACGATGCGGTCACCATCCGTTACTTCCAGGAATCCGGTGCCATGGTCAAGGCACTGCGCGACCAGGACATCGACGTGACCTACCGCGGTCTCGCCGCCGACGACATCGTCGCGCTGCAGGGCAGGGACGCCGACGAGACCCTCCAGCTCGTCGAGGGCGCGGGCGCCGACATCAGCTATCTGGTGTTCAACCCGAAGGACTCGTGGGCCGGCAAGCCGTCCGTGCGCCGGGCCGTCGCCCAGGTCGTCGACCGGCCGAGAATCGCCCATGCGATCTACAAGGACACCGTCGACCCGCTCTACTCGATGGTCCCCAAGGGCCTCACCGGCCACACCACCGGCTTCTTCGACAACTTCGGCGACCCCGACCCGGACAAGGCCCGCTCGATCCTCAGCGACGACGGCATCGACGAGCCGGTCCCGCTCACCTTCTGGTACACCACCGACCGCTACGGCTCCGAGACCGCCGTCCTGTTCCAGGAGCTCAAGCGGCAGCTGGAGGCCTCCGGCCTGTTCCAGATCACCCTGAAGAGCCGGCCCTGGAAGACCTACGTCGAGGGCTACCAGAAGGGCGAGTACCCGGTGTTCGGGCGTGGCTGGTTCCCCGACTTCCCGGACGCCGACAACTACATCGCGCCCTTCGTCGGCGAACAGAACGCCCTCGGTACGCCGTACCCGGCGCCCAAGATCACCGGGGAGCTGCTGCCCCGCTCCCGCCGCGAGAGCGACCGGGCCCAGGTGGAGTCCGACTTCGAGGAGGCCCAGCAGATCCTCGTCCAGGACGTACGGCTGCTGCCGCTGTGGCAGGGCAAGCAGTATGTCGCCGCCAGCGTGGAGATCTCCGGCGCCGAGCGCGCCCTGGACCCGTCGACGATCATGATGGTGTGGGAGCTGTCCCGGAAGACCAGCTGGTGACGCGGCCCGTGGCGGGCGTTGTCAGTGGTCGCCGGTAGGTTCTGTGCTCCGGAACCGACCGCACACCGTAAGGAAGTTGACGTGACCGACATCGCGATGCTGCCCGAGTCCTGGCGCGGGGTCCTGGGCGACGAACTCCACAAGCCCTACTTCAAGGAGCTGACGGAGTTCGTGGAGGAGGAGCGGGCTGCCGGTCCCGTCTACCCGCCGCGCGAGGAGGTCTTCGCGGCGCTCGACGCCACCCCTTACGAGAAGGTGAAGGTCCTGGTCCTCGGCCAGGACCCGTACCACGGCGAGGGACAGGGCCACGGCCTGTGCTTCTCGGTGCGTCCCGGGGTGAAGACCCCGCCCTCGCTGCGCAACATCTACAAGGAGATGCAGCAGGAGCTGGGCCTGCCGGTCCCGGACAACGGCTATCTGATGCCGTGGGCCCGCCAGGGAGTGCTCCTGCTCAACGCGGTGCTGACGGTCCGGGCCGGCGAGGCCAACTCGCACAAGGGCAAGGGCTGGGAGAAGTTCACCGACGCGGTGATCCGCGCGGTGGCCCAGCGGCCCGACCCGGCGGTGTTCGTGCTGTGGGGCAACTACGCTCAGAAGAAGCTGCCGCTGATCGACGAGACGCGGCACGTGGTGGTGAAGGGTGCGCACCCCTCGCCGCTGTCGGCGAAGAGGTTCTTCGGCTCCCGTCCGTTCACGCAGATCGACGAGGCGATCGCGCGGCAGGGACACGAGCCGGTGGACTGGCGCATCCCGAACCTGGCCGACCCGGCCTGATGCGCGAGGAGCCGAGGGCCGGCCGGCGTTCCGGGTCGGCCCCGCCTCGCCGGGATTGCCGGTGGCGGCCGTTAGCGTCGGCACGGACGGGATGTCGGTGAGCGCGCGGAGGATGCGGTGTCGGAGCAACAGGAGCAGGCGGCGCCGGATGCCGTGATGACGCGGATCGGGCAGGTCGTCATGCTGCACCACGCGGGGGACCGCGAGGAGGCCCGGCACCGCTTCCTCCAACTGTGGACGGAGATCGGCGAGGACGGCGACCCGCTGCACCGCTGCACGCTGGCCCACTACATGGCCGACGCCCAGGACGACCCGTGCGACGAGCTGGCCTGGGATCTCAGGGCGCTGGGCGCCGCGGAGGAGCTGAGCGACGACCGCCTCGCGGCCCACGAGGGCGCCCTCGCGGTGCGCGCCCTGTATCCCTCCCTCCACCTGAACCTCGCCGCCGACTACGTCAAACTCGGCCGCTCCGACGCCGCCCGTACGCATCTCCGCCGGGCTCGCGGAGCGGCGGACGCGCTGGCCGACGACCGGTACGGGGAGGGGGTGCGGGCGGCCATCGGGCGGATGGAGCTGCGGCTTGGGGATGGGGGTTTGCCGGGTGGGAGTTCCTGGGGGCCGCCTCGCCAGCGGCCGTGAGCCGTACCGGTGCCGAGGCGGCTGCCTCGCGGGGCCCGGGTCTGTGAGGCAGCCGCCCAACCGGCCCTGGGATCTGTGAGGCGGCTGCCTCACCGGCCGTAGGTCTGCTCGCAGATCACCGCCTCCGGGCTGTCCGGGCGCCAGCCGCCGTACTTCCTGCCCAGGGCGCACACGTCGGTGGTCGCGCCGATCGTGGCGGAGACGTCCGGGACCGCGGCCGGCGGCGGCTGCCGTGGGCGGTGCGGCTCCGGGCGGGGCGGGTCGGAGTGCGGGCGGGACTGCGCGCGCGGCGGGGACGGGACTTGCTGGGCCGGTGCCGGGGCCCGCGGACGGCGTGACTCCGGCGCGGCGGTGCCGGGCCGGCGGGACGGGCCGATCAGCTCCAGGGCCTCGCGGGCCGGCGCCTGCACGATCTGCGGCTCGGTGCGGCCGTCCCGACCCGGTGCCGACGGCGGGGCCGGCGCCGGCGGCACGGCGGCGGGGCCCCGCTGGACGGTCACACAGCCGGAGACCGCGGAGAGAGCCACGGTGACGAGCAGCGTCGCGGTGGTCGTCGTTCGATGCACCCGCGCAACTCTGGTGGCTCGGGCCCCGCGGGACCCGATGGACAAGCGCAGTTTGCTCCGGACGGGTGAAGTACGCCCCCGCAGGGAGGCTGCGTGAATCGCCGGGCTGACGTTCGGGGCGCGTCAGGTGCGCCGGGCCCGCGGTCTAGTCGCCCGTCGCCCCGTCCACGCGCTCGCGGATCAGATCCGCGTGGCCGTTGTGGCGGGCGTACTCCTCGATCATGTGGGTGTAGATCCAGCGCAGGTTGAACGGCTTGTCGGTGTGGCGGCTCCGGCCCTTGGAGAGGTCGTCCAGTGCGAAGCCGGCCGCGTTGGTCCGGGCGGTCGCGATCTCCGCCTGCCAGGTGGCGTACGCCTCCGCCCAGGTGTCCGCCTCGGTGAGGTGGAAGTCGCCGTCGCGGTCCTCCTCGGTGTAGTAGATGGGCCCCGGGTCGTCGCCGACCAGCACCTTGCGGAACCAGCCCCGTTCCACCTCCGCCATGTGCCGCACCAGCCCCATCAGGGACAGCTCGGACGGCTCCACGGCCGCGGTCCGGAGCTGCGCGTCGCTCAGCCCTTCGCACTTCCACGCCAGCGTCTGCCGGTGATACTCCAACCAGCCCTCCAGCATGGCCCGTTCATCGGCGTCCTGGGCGGGCTCGCGGCGCTCCGTATTCATGAGCGCATCCTCGCTCACCCCGCAGGATCCACCAAGGTCCTTTTCGGCCGCCCCGGCGCCCGGCCGAACTCCTCGCCGGCGGCCCCGCCGAACATCCCGCCGAGCAGCTCGCGCAGCCCCGCCCGCACCTCGTCCGGACCCGGCACCTCCGCGTTGAACGACCCCGCCACACAGCTGAACATCAGCCCCTCGCCCCAGGCGACCAGCATCAGCACGTGCCGGGCCGGGTCGGTCGACCCCATCGCCGTGACGAGCTCGTTCAGCTGCACGCGGAAGCGGGCGCCCGTGGCGTCGTAGTACGCGCGCAGTTCGGGGCGGCGGGTGGCCTCCAGGGCGAGTTCGTAGCGGGCGACGACCAGTTCGCGGTGGTGGGTGAGGGAGCGGTGCACCGCGAGGGCGAGGCCGTCGAGCAGCGCGTCGAGCCCTCCTTCGGGGTCCGGCATCTCGTGCAGGGCGAGGACCCGCGCCTCCCGTTCGGCGTGCCGCCGCACCGCCAGCTCCAGCAGCGCCTGGCGGGTGCGGGCGACGTTGGAGGTGGAGCCCTGGGGGAGCCGGGCCGCCTCGTCCACCGCCCGGTGCGTCAGCCCGCGCATCCCGCGCTGGGCCAGCAGGGCGAGGGCGGTGTCGGCGACGAGATCGGCGCGGGACGCGCCCGTGGTGGGTACGGACATGCCCTTCAACCTACCGCTCCGACTACACCTGTAGTACGGTCGACACCGAGCCAACTACAGATGTAGTGAACCCTCGGGAACCCGGAACAAGGGGGAGCCATGGCAGCGTCGTCCGTCCCGCCCCGTGCCGTCGTGATCGGCGGCGGCATCGGCGGCCTCACCGCCGCCCTCGCCCTGCACCGGCGCGGCTGGCAGGTCACCGTCCTGGAACGCGCCCGCTCCCTCGCCCCCGTCGGCGCGGCCATCTCGCTCGCGCCCAACTCCCTGCGGGCCCTGGACGTCGTCGGCCTCGGCGACGAGATCCGCGCGCTCGCCGCCTGGCAGGGCGACGGCGGACTGCGCACCCCGGACGGACGGTGGCTGACCCGGTCCAGCGCCCACGCGCTGGCCGAGCGCTTCGGCGGCCCGCTGGTCCTGCTGCACCGCGCCACGCTGGTCGACGCCCTGAGGGCGCGCCTCCCCGAGGACCTCGTGCGCACCTCGGCCCCGGCGACCCTCGCCGAGCCCGGCGACGCGGACCGCCCGGCCCGCGTGACCACCCCGGACGGCGCGTGGGACGCCGACCTGGTCGTCGCGTCGGACGGCGTCGACTCCGCCGTACGCCCCGTCCTCTTCCCGCGCCATCCAGGGCCCGCCTACGCCGGGTTCACCACCTGGCGGGTGGTCATCCCCGTGCCCGGTGCGGAGTTCGCCTCGCACGAGACCTGGGGCCGGGGCCGCATCTGGGGCACGCATCCCCTCAAGGACGGCCGTGTCTACGCGTACGCCGCCGCCGTCACGCCCCCGGGGCGGCGCGCGCCCGACGACGAGAAGGCCGAGCTGCTGCGGCTGTTCGGGGACTGGCACGACCCCGTACCCGCCGTGCTCGCCGCCGCCCGGCCCGAGGACGTGCTGCGTCACGACGTGCACCACCTCGCCGAGCCGCTGCCCGCGTACCACCGCGGCCGGGTGGCCCTGCTCGGAGACGCCGCCCACGCGATGCCGCCGACCCTCGGGCAGGGCGGCAACCAGGCCGTCGAGGACGCGATCGTCCTTGCGCACTTCCAGGCACCCGGCGCCACGGGAGCACAGGGCGCCGCCATCACCGCAGGCCTCGCCGAGTACACCGCGGCCCGGCTTCCCCGGACCACGGCCATCGCGCGCCAGGCCGGGAAGGCCGCGCGGCTGAACATGATGACCGGCAGGGCGCCGACGGCAGTGCGCGACGCCATGGTCGCCGCGCTGTCGAAGGCAGCGCCGACGCTCCTGCTGCGCAGCTTCGACGGTATCGCCGACTGGCGTCCGCCGGGGCCGCCGTATGCTTCCGGGCAGACCCCCGCAGGCAAGCAGTGAAGGAGCTCCCGTGAAGGTCGGCTGCATCGGACTCGGTGACATCGCGCAGAAGGCGTATCTGCCGGTGCTCGGGGTCCAGCCCGGGGTCGAACTGCATCTGCAGACCCGCACGCCCGCCACGCTGAACCGCGTCGCCGACAGCCATCACCTGCCGCCCGCGCAGCGCCACGGCACCCTGGACGACCTCCTCGCCCAGGACCTCGACGCCGCCTTCGTGCACGCGCCCACGCTCGTGCACCCCGAGATCGTCACGCGGCTGCTCCAGGCGGGCGTCCCGACGTACGTCGACAAGCCGCTGGCGTACGAACTCGCCGACTCCGAGCGGCTGGTGGCGCTCGCCGAGGAGCTGGGCGTGAGTCTCGCCGTCGGCTTCAACCGGCGGCACGCGCCCGCGTACGTGCAGTGCGCCGAACACCCGCGCGAGCTGATCCTCATGCAGAAGAACCGGGTGGGGCTGCCGGAGGAGCCGCGCACGATGATCCTGGACGACTTCATCCACGTCGTGGACACGCTGCGCTTCCTGGTGCCGGGCGAGATCGACGACGTGACCGTGCGCGCCCGCGGCGTGGACGGGCTGCTGCACCACGTCGTGCTCCAGCTCGCCGGGGACGGCTTCACCGCGCTCGGCGTGATGAACCGGCTCAGCGGGTCGGCCGAGGAGATCCTGGAGGTCTCGGGTCAGGACACCAAGCGGCAGGTGACCAACCTCGCCGAGGTGATCGACCACAAGGGCCAGCCGAGCCTGCGGCGGCGCGGCGACTGGGTGCCGGTGGCCCGGCAGCGCGGCATCGAGCAGGCCGTGCTGGGCTTCCTCGACGCCGTGCGTGCGGGCAAGCCGCTCAGCGCCCGGGACGCGCTGGCGACTCACGAACTGTGTGAGCGGGTGGTCCTGGCGGTTCAGGAGCGTTCCGGCGCGGCCGCCTGACCGACCGCCCGCCCTCCAAGAGCGCCAGGGCGAGCAGCACCAGCAGGGCGGCATGGACCGGCCAGGCGCCCAGGCGAGCGTACGGCGTGACCCCGTCGGCCAGCGGCACCTCGTACACCCGTGCGGTGCTCGCGTCCGTCCCGAGCGGCGGGCCGATCCGCCCTCCCTCGGGGCCATACACAGCGGAGACGCCGGTCAGGGTCGCGTGCACCATGGGGCGACCGCTCTCGGCGGCCCGCAGCGCGGCCAGCGAGGCATGCTGCGCGGGCGCCCAGCTCTGCTGGAACGTCGAGGTCGCCGACTGCGCGACCAGCAGCTCGGCGCCGCCGCGGGCGAGGCTGCGGCTGATGTCGGGGAAAGCCGACTCGAAGCAGACCATCGGGCCGACCCGCAGCCCGTCCCCGGCGTCCATCACGACCTGTTCGGTGCCGCGCCTGCGGTCCTCGGCCGCGGCCTCGCCCACGGAGGTGGCCCAGCCGAACAGCGAGCGCAGCGGGATGTACTCGCCGAACGGGACCAGCCGCATCTTGTCGTAGCGGTCACCGGTCGGGCCGTCCGGGCCGATCAGCACCGAGCTCTTGTAGATGCCGGGCCGGTCCGAGCGGCGGGCGTCCACGTTGACCAGGATCGGGGCGCCGGTCTCGCGGGACAGCGCCGCGATGCGCCGCGCCAGGTCGGGCCGGCTGGCGAGGTCGTAGCCGACGCTGCTCTCGCCCCAGACGATCAGGTCGGGGTCCTGCCCGGCGAGCCGTCCGGCGAGTTCTTCCTCGCGGTCGAAGCGTGGGCCGGGACCCGCGACGACACCCGGCTGCACGACGGCCACCCGCGCCTCGCCGTCGACGTGCGGGCGCGGGGACCAGACCCAGGCCGCCGACGTGGCCGCGGCGGTGGCGAGCAGGGCGGCCAGGGCCGGTGTCCGGGACGCGCGCACCGACACGAGCACGGCGACCGCGACGTTGACGGCCACCAGCAGCAGGCTCAGCAGCCACACCCCGCCCACCGAGGCCAGCCGCAGCGCCGGTCCCACCTGCCACTGACTGGCGCCCAGCATGCCCCAGGGGCCGCCGAGCCCCTGCCAGGACCGCACCAGCTCCACCGCCAGCCAGCCCGACGGCAGCACCAGCAGCGCGGCCGCGATCCGCCCCGGTGACGGGACCCCACCGAGGAACCGGCGGACGAGCCAGCCCCACGGTGCCCACAGCGCCCCGAGCAGGGCCGCGATGACGAACGTGAAGACATGCAGGTTGGGCAGCAGCCAGTGGTGCACGGCCAGCATGAACCCGAAGCCGCCGCACCAGCCGTCGTACAGCGCCCGCCGTCCGGTCGGCGCGGTGCGCACGAGAAGGATCCACGGCACCAGGGCGACGTAGGCGAACCACCACAGGGACGGAGCCGGGAAGGCGAGCATGGGCAGTGCGCCCGCCACCGCGGCGGTCCCGGAGCGCCACCACGGGGAGTCGAGCCGGCGGCCCAGCCTCTTCATACGGCGCCTCCCTACCCCCGTGGATCCAGTGTGCGCGCGGCCGGCGATCTCGGTACAGCGGGCGCCCGCTCAGTCGATCACAGGTACCCCGGTCCCCTGCGGCATACGCCGCCACTTCTCGCGCACGACGACTTCGTGCAGCCGCCAGCCGTCGGCCGTGCGGCGGACCTCGAAGGCGTACCGGCCGCCGCACACGAAGTCGGGTTCCGCCGAGCCGTCCGGCGCGAGGCGCATCGGATTGACGTAGTCGGCCTGGACCCGGGCCGTGTCGCCGGTGTCCCGCTCCAGGACCCCGAAGCGGATCCGGCGGTTGACGACGAGGTGCTGGCGCATGGCGAACACGCGCAAGCTCTCGGCCAGCCACGTGGCGACCTGTCCGGCGTCCCCCTCGATGCCGCCGGCCGAGCGGTAGTCCGCCCGGCCGTCCGGCGTGAACAGCTTCCGGTACGCCTCCCAGTCGCCGTCGTCCACCGCCACGGCGTAGTCGGTGACCAGACCGTCGACGGCCAGCCTGTCCATCACGGTCGCGAGCTCCACGCGCTGCGTCATCGGCTCAGTGTTGGGTACGGGGCGGGCCGCGCCAAGAGGGCGTGCCGTGATATTCGGTGGTCGTATCCGACCGGAGCGCGCGAAGCTGTCCGGCGTGAACGATCAGACCGGTCGCCCCGAGCCGAGATTCCGCGTTCGGGCCCGCCACACCGACTCCACGCTCACGGTCTACCAGGCGTACCGCCCCGGCATCGGCCTCCCGGCGGCCCGCGCGGGCCGCTTTCCGGCCACGTGGAAGCGGGAGCGGATGACCTGGATCAAGCCGTGCTCATAGCCTCTTTCCATGGCTGAAGACGACAACGATCAGCAGACGGACGCCCGGTTACGGCGAGCCCTCCGGGCCAGGCAGGCAGCTGGCGGGGAAAGGGCGAAGAAGCACCGCGCCGACTGGGCGGGAGAGTCGGCGGCGATCTATTGCCGCATCTCCCACGTGAACGACGACGACCAGACGGGCGTGGAGCGCCAGGAAAGCATCTGCCGAGAGGTGGCCGACCGTCTCGGGCTCGTGGTCGACGAAGACCAGGTGTTCGTGGACAACAACCGGTCGGCATGGCAGCGGAAGCGCAAGCGGCCGGGGTGGGATGCGCTACTGGCCGAGGCCGGCGAGGGCCGCGTGCGTCACGTCCTCACGTACCACCCGGACCGGCTGATGCGGCAGCCGCGTGATCTCGAAGAGCTCTTGCAGATCGCCGACGATCACGACATCACGTTGCACGGTCAGGCGAACCGGCGCGATCTCGCGGACCCCGATGACCGCTTCTTCCTGCGGATCGAGGTCGCGCACGCGTGCCGGTCGAGTGACGACACGTCCCGCCGACTGATCGACTCCATGATCGACCGTGTGCAGGACGGGAGGCCGCACACCGGCCGACGGCGCTATGGGTACGACAAGACCGGCACGTTGATCATTCCTGAAGAAGCCGAGGTCGTGCGGGAGATCTTCGCTCGCTATCTCGACGGGGTGAGCCCGGTTCAACTGGCCAAGGAGCTGTTCGAACGGGGTGAGAAGACCGCCGAAGGGCGTAACTGGACTGCCCCGCGTGTGCGAGACACCCTCGACAACCGCCACGTCGCCGGGATCCGTGTGTTCCGGGGTGAGGAGGTCGGGGACGGCGAGTGGCCCGCAATCATTGACCGGGGGATGTGGCTCGAAGTCCGGGAGCGACGCACCTACCGGGCAGCCAAACTGGCGAACGGCAAGAAGCCGAGCAGGTTCTATCTGCTGCGTGGTGTGGTCACTTGCACGGGGTGCGGCAGGATCATGGGCGGGTCAGGGGGGAGCGGCGCGAAGTACGTATGCCATCACACTCAGCGGCTCGACATTCCGCGCTGCAACAGAGTCATCTCCGCCCCGATCTTGGAAGAGTTCGTGAGCGAAGCCGCGATCAACCTTCTTGAGCGGCTTGATCTGTCGGAGGCGCCGACGCCCTCTGAACTGTCGGAGGAGGACCGGGCTGCCATCGAGGCGGACCGTCGCGAGCTCGATGAACTCAAGGACATGTGGCAGAAGCAGGAGCTCAAGACTCGGGAGTACCGCGAGATGCGCAGGACCGTCGAAGCGCGCATCGCGGAGATCGAGCGCAAGATGATCGTCCGTCCGACCACCGAGGTTCTGGAGGGTCTTGTGGGCCCGCACGCGCGGGCGAGCTGGGAGGCCCTGAAGGAGGCTGAGGACTACCAGCGGATGAACGCCGTGATGCGCTTTCTGTTCGCGGCGGTCAAGATCAAGGAAGCGACCAAGAAGGGTCGATACTTCGACTACGGCAGGATCGACATCGAGCAGAACCCGATCTGGATCTAAGTCCCAGCACAGAGAAGGGGGCCTCACACGAGGCCCCCTTTTGCCGTCTCATTCGATCTTTCCCCCTGGTTGACGTTCCAGGAGACGGGCCAGTCGCCTTGCTGACTCCGGGCCGATCCTGGTGGAGAAGGTCCGGCAGACTCTTTCCAAGTGGCGGGCTCTATCTGCGTCGCGGTTCTGTTTCGTCAATGGCCCACCGCCGTCCAGCGGATCTCTTCGTGGGCGATCTCTCGGTTGCGCAACAGGTCGTCGGCGACACCAGCCGCGATGAGGGCCGCCCCGGGGGTGTGGCCGGAGCCGACGTAGCGCCATTGCCGTTCGGTGACCGCGTCGGGGGTGTCCGCGTGGCCCATGTGGTGGGCACGTTCGGCACGGAGTGCTGCGTAGGTGGTGGAGTAGGCGCGGGATTTGGTGAGGATGTGGCCGCGGTAGCCAAGCGTGTGAGTCCAGGCTTGGAGGCGGAGAGGCTCGTACTCAGGGAGGCCACCGAGACGCCAGCAGGCGCGCATGAGGGTTCGGACGTGTGCGCTGACGGGTGCCGACTCGATGTCGGCCCAGGTGGTCAGCGGGTAGTCGAGGCCGGCGCCGGTTTCGCTCGCTCCCTTGGTCACGTACTTGGCGACGTACGCCGCCACAGCGTCGTCATCGGGACCGGCGCCGTCGGTGCGCAGTGGCCGGGCGTCGATCTGCTCACCCCAGCGCAAGGCCCGCTCACCCACGGCCGGGCTGTAGGACGAGTGGACCAGGACGCGCCGGGCAGAGTTGCGTACGGCATCGATGAGGAGTTGCCCAGTGCCCCAGGCCGGAGGTTCGTCGTTGGGCCCGGCCGGTCCGTCGAGGCGGACGACGGCATGGACGTGGACGGCCGCCCGCTTCTGGTACTCAGCGACGCGGGCGAAGGAGAGCCGGGCGTGATCGGCGAAGCGGGACTGTACGAGACCGGCGGAGGAGGCGAGACGCCGCCGCACGTCGATGACGAACCGGTCCCACAGCTTGGAGGCGTGCGCGTGCCAGAGGACGTGGCCTGTGTAGTCGTAGCAGTCGGGGCAGAGCGGTTCGCCGACGACCGGGGCATCCGGGGCGTGGAGCGTGCCGCAGCCGAGGGGGCGCCCGTGTTCGCAGATGCCGCCGTCGCGGCGGAGGCGGCACCGTTCGCCAGCCCGGTGGACCGGTCCGAAGGACGGAGCGGTGAGGGTGACGAAGAGCCGGGGTCGGTGGCGGACGGTGGCGGGGATGTTCTTGCCTCCTAGGAGGCCGGCGCGGACGAGGTGGTAGGTGTCTCCGGCGTGCAGGCGGGAGCAGGCGGGGCAGATGGTGGCGCGGCGGTTGCGGCAGCGGACGAGGAGGCGTTCGCCGGGTTCGTCGCGGGTGTCGTAGTGGCGGAGGATCTCGCCGGTCGTGCCGTCCAGGGTGGTGGTGGAGCCGGAGAGGTGGACGGGGTGGGAGCAGCCGCCGGTTGCGGTGATCTGTTCCAGCCAGCGGGAGAATTGCGGATCTTGGGCGAGGCGGATTGCGTCGCGGTCGGTTTCGGGGAGCTGACGCAGGCGCGCCGCGCGGTCGAGCAGGGCGCGCCTGTCAGCCGGGGTGTAGTCCGGGGTGATGGTGGTGGCCTTCCGGGGTGAGCCGCCGTAGCGGCACGGATGTGGGTTGGTGGCGCGAGGTCGGTCATTCGGATCGCTCCCTTGCAGGTCGGTCGGTTGTGGCGGGGGTTCAGCGGATGGTGCCGGTGCCCCGGCAGACGCGGCAGCGCCGGATCCGTCCGGTCCAGGTCCTACGGGCTCCGTCGCCCTTGCAGTGGGGGCACCTCACGCGAGGCATGGGCATGGCCGGGTGTCCTCTCTGCTCAGGTGTGGGAGAAGCCGTTGATGAGCCAGGTGACGAGTCCGTGGATGGTGAAGATCACGGGGGTCTGGCCGAGGTAGAGGCCGAAGAGGCCGACGCAGACCGCTTCCCAGGCGCGCACGTCGCGGGAGCGGACGAGGAGGACGGTGATGATCCCGAAGATCACCGCGAACGTGAACGCCGTACCTTCGCTGATCACTTGGACTCTCCTTCCAGCACGGCAAGCGCGCGGGTGACGAGGGGCAGTTCCGGGGTCATCGCGGAGTACTTCCGGGCCGTGGCCACGGCCTCATCCGTCGGGGTCAGGTGCGAGCGGGCGCGGCTCCATCCGCCGTCAGGGCCGGTGCAGACGGCCACGCCGCGCTCTTCCGCCGTGATGGCTTGGGCGACGGCCACAGCGTCCTTGTTGAGATCGCCGAGGGTCATCTCAGCCGTGCCGGGGTCGTTGACCCGGTGGCAGATCCGGCCACCGAGTTGGGCCCGGAGAGCGGTGACGCCGGTACCAAGGTCAGAGCCGACACGTTGGCCGGCCACGACCAGGTGAATGCCGAGAGCGGCACCGAGCTGGGCCAGCCGTAGCAGGAGCGTGGAGCACTGTTCGGTCTCCGCCTTGCTCTCGCGGGTGCCGTCGAACAGGTACAGTTCCGCGATCTCGTCGACCAGGACGACGACCGGGACCGGCCGGAGCTTGTCCGGGAGCTCCCAGACCGAGCGGACACCGGCCGACCGGCACGCGCTCATCCGGTCCTGCATGTCGACGACCAGGGCCGAGAGCACCGCGACCGCTTCTCTCCGACAGGTGGCCAGGGCGCTCAGCCGTGCGGTGAACAGGCCGAGCTCCATGCCGCCTTTGCAGTCGACACCGACCAGGGCGACGCGTTGCGTCGCAAGTTGGGTGATAAGCCGGGCCAGCAGGGTCGACTTACCGGACCGGGTTGCCCCGGTGATCAGCCAGTGCGGCACGAGACGCAGGTCCATCACCCACCCCCCGCCCGTCTCCAGCGCACCGACCAGGGCCGAGAGGAGTGCGGCCGGAGCCGTGGCTAAGCCGGGCCGCTCCAGCGGGTCATGGGCCATCGCGGTCAGCAGCACGAGGCCGCGTTCCGGCGTGGTGACCCGCACGGCGTGCGCCTTCCACGCGTGCACGAACGCATCCGCCGCCTTCAGATATGTCGCCGGAGTCTGGCCCGCATGCAGCCGCACCACCACGGACAACCCCATCGGGGTGACGCGCGGGAAGGAGCAGCGCGGAGCGACCGGCCGGACCGGGTCACCCTTGACCAGCAGGTGACCGACGAGAGTCCGGGCGGGAAGACGGGACACAGCCAGGTCGTTGAGCACGGCGACCCGCCGCCAGGTGGAGACGACCCGCCAGGCGGTCAGCGGGTAGCCGACGAGGTACCAGTGCCAGACCGGACGGTGCCGGCGTACCAGGTCACCGACGACGAGCATCCAGGCCAGCACGGCCAGGGCGAGGGCGATGATGTACGGCTCCATCACGCTTCACCGCCCTTGCCGTGCGCGGCAGACGTACGAACGGGGGTGATGGCATCGGCCCGGAAACTGACGCCGTGCCGGTCGCCCATCGCCCACATGAACGCCACCAGCCCGGTGACCTTCACGATCTGCCCTTCCTCGATCCCGGTCGGCTCACCGCTGACAGCGATCTCGATGACGGAGATCCGCCGCCGGTCCTGCCGCACGGTCACCGCCACCGTGTAGACGGGGTTGCCGTCCCGGTCCTTCTTCACCTCCTGTGTCTCGGAGTTGCTGATCTTTACTTCCGGAGCGATGGCGCACCGCAGTACGCCGAGCCGCGCCGTGTCCACGGGAATGGACTGCATTTCGTAGGCCTCCCTGGCCAGTCACGACGCCAGCTTGATACTGACGTCACTTATCCTTACGAGTGACGAGTGTGGAGTGCTGTACGGCGAGAGCGCAACTACTTATGCTGACGAGTGACGCGGCACGTGCGACGTGCCTACGACACCGACCCGTCGGAGATGCCCATATGTCGGAGATCCAGCGCCCCGGAGCCCTCTACCAGCAGGTGGCCGCCGCCATCCGCGAGGCGATCCTGTCGGGCGAGTTCGCCCCCGAGTCCCTGCTGCCGTCCGAAGCCCAGCTCATGAACCGCTACGCCGTGTCCCGCCCGACCGTCCGCAACGCCATTGCTGCACTGCGCGCGGAAGGCCTGATCGACGTCCGCCACGGCAAGGGCAGCTTCGTACGCTCCGACGGACAGCCATCGCTGACGATCGAGCGCCGCATCAGCCGTACGGCAGACGGGAAGTTCGTCATGCCCAACGGTGACGTGTGGCAGGAGAGCGAAGAGGCCAGCGCCTACCGCACGCACACCACGAAGGCCACCGGCCGACTCCTCGAACTCGGTGAGGAAGAGGCCCTCTTCGGCTGTGACCGGCTGCTGTTCGACCCGAGCACGGGCACGCGGGCGATGCACCGCACGCTGATCCCGTTCGCCGTGGCCGACGCCGTTCCGGTACTCAGGGAGGAGCCGTGTAAGCGCCCGGCAGCGTTCTACCGGCAGCTCACCGAAGCCGGCCACAAGCTCACCTGGTCCGAGACTGTGCGTGCCCGGATGCCTTTGCCCGACGAGCGGACCACGCTCCAGCTCCCGGACGCGACGCCGATCCTGCACCTGTCCCGCGTCACCCACGACACCGACGACCGGCCCCTGATCCTCGAAGAACTCCGCATCGGTGCCGACCGCGCGGAACTCACCTACCGGATCACCGCCGACAAGCAGCCCACCCGACGCACCCGGGCATGACCGGCGAGCGGCATCGGTCGAAACAGCCTTAACTTCCTCAAGGGCGCGCCTGCGGCGCGCCGGGACGCCCGGCCGCCCCGGCCGGGCGTGCGGCGTGACCGCCGGTCCCGGCCGAGCGCCGGACGCCCCACACCGCAGCACGCCCAAGAAGTCGAGGCGACGAACGGCCACCGAGGGCCGGAGCCCACGGGGCTGGGGGTCGCCAGCCTCCGAGACTTTAGGCAGCCACCATGGGGCGAGCCTCGAAGAACAGGGGGCCAATCGGGCACAACACCGGGCAGGTCCAGTACCTGCCCGATTCGCCGGGCGAGCGTAAGGCCCCCTGTTCACTCGCCCCATCGCAGCTCCCGCCCAAAGTCTCTCCGGCCGGCGACGTGCCCACGTGCACCAGTCACCAGCGGAAACATCCCTCACCGCGCACCACCATCACCGTCCGCGAGCGCGTCCAGGAGCCCCGCGAGCCGCACGGCCGCACCGGGCAGACCCACCAGCCGCACCACCCCGTGCCCCTCGTCGTCCGTAGCGGCTACGGCCCGTAACTCGGACGGCTCGAACTCCGCCGCGAGGAGCGCAAGGTTCAGTTGTTCGGTGGCCTCACGCGCCACACGCCAGCCCGCCATGTAGTCGACGCCACGCACCCACAGACCGGACCCCAGGCCCGCCACGTCGTCCAGTCCGTCACCCAGCCAGCCATCACCCGAGCCGCTCACGTGTCCCACCTCTGTCCTGATCTAGGTAACCGATCGTCAACTCTGTTCGGCCCAGGGCAGATACGCAGCACGAAGACCCCGGTACCATCAGGCACCGGGGATCTTCGCGTTCCCCAACCGGGCCACCCTTCGCTTTCCAGGGCTGATGGGGTGGCCCGGTCTTGGTATGAGGTTGTGAAGCGTGGCCCCTGAGTGCTGAGTGGGGATCTCAGCAAACCGTCTCAGGAGCCACGCCCCGTTCGCCGGACGAGTTACCGTCCGGCACCCGGCCGCCGCGCACTCGTGAGAGAGCGAGATACGCAACGGCAGCCGGAGATCATCAAGACGGCTGGCCCCGAGTCCCAGCATCGAGATCGAGGCGGCACCACACGGTCTTGCCGCCCCGGTCGTCCGGCGTCCACCAGACCGCCGCCGCCAAGCGCTGAACGATCAGCAGTCCCCGACCGCTGTCCGGTAGAACCGCTTCCGACAGCTCTTCCATCAGCCCCGGCCAGAACGTGTCACCAAGCGGCAGCAGCGGAGGCGACGAGTCCTCATCCGCAACCCCGATGAAGAGCCACTTCGGCCACACCTTGAAGTGCACGTCGACACGACGGGAGCCGCCGGGACGTGTCAGGGAGCGTTCCGGGACCACGTGGTTCACCACGTTCCCAACCAGCTCTGACACGATCAGCCGAGCGTCGTCCACCACCGCGCCGGCGCCAACACCCCGGAGAAATGCGGCCGTCTGGTCACGCGCGACGCGTGCCGCGTTGCCGCCGCAGTCGGCGAAGAGGGTCAGCGTCAGGTAGTGCCCACCGGACGAGGGATCCGGCGCGGTGAACCAGTGCGCATACGCATCCAGTTCACTCGCTAAGTGCGCATGCGATCGCGCTCTTCTCGCGTCCATGAACGGTCCCGTCTCAGGTCACGTCCACCGAGGCCATCCCGGCAGGACGACGAGAGTGCACCCTTCAACCCACCTGCCGCTCCCCCCTCTTGGGGACCCCCCTCACCGGTACACTCGGAATCAGGACGTGAGTGCAGATCGAGAGAGACGATCTGGCGAAGAGCGTCAGGTCAATCACGATGGGGAAGTGAGATGGCCGAGGTAGCACCGACTCCGGCAGCTCTGCCGCCGCACGTGCTCGAACGCGCGGACGTGCGGTCAGCGATCGCCAACCACGACTTCGGCGAAGTCTTCAGACTCGCCAAGCTCCACGGCCACATCAGCTACGCCAAGATCTCCGAAGCCGTCGGCTACAAACGCGAACACATCGGCAAGATGGCCCGCCCGGAGTCCGACGGCAAGGGCATCCGCCCGCGGATCACCCAGCACTACAAGATCCTCGAAGTCGTCGACGGCCTACGCATCCCCGGCCAACTCGCAGGACTTGCGCCACGCCCGTGGGAGTTGGAACGACCGGCCACCACGTCCCCGACCGACGACCCCAGCACCCTGATCGCACAAGGCGGAGCCGGCCTCTGGGACATCGCCGAGATGCTCCGCCGTACGGAGATGTCCAGCATCAACAGCGCCGCCCTGGAATCGATCGAACAGGGCATTGACCAGTTGGCACGCGCGTACCCGTACGCCGATGCTGACTACCTTCACGACCGCACCCGCAACGGCCTTCAGTACGTCACCAAGCAACTCGAAGGCCGCATGACCCTGCGGCAGCACCGAGAGCTACTCGTCGACACCGGATGGCTCTTCCTGCTGAACGCGTGCGTCCAATACGACCGAGGACAGCGCGAAGCGGCGAACCTCAGCAAGGCCGCCGCACTCCGTATCGGCCAGGAAGCGGGCCACGGCGAGATCATGGCGTGGGCGTGGGAGATCGAGGCATGGTTCGCCCTCACCCAGAGCCGTTGGCAAGACATGCTCGATGCCGTCGACGCCGGACACGTCGCCGACCAGACTCATTCCGTAGGCGTACAGCTCTACGCCCACAAGGCACGAGCCGCCGCCCGCATGGGAGACGGCCGTTTGGTCCGAGACTCCCTCGATGCCGGCCGCGCCCGCTTGGACCGCCTACCCCGCCCGGACCACCCGGAACACCACTTCATCATTGACCCGGACAAGTGGGACTTTTACGAGATGGACGCCTACCGCCTCCTCGGAGACGACGAACGCGCCGCCGCCCACGCCCACTCAGTAATCCGCATTAGCACCGGCCCCGACGGCACGGAGATCTCCCCCATGCGCGCAGCAGAAGCGCGACTCACTCTTGGAGTTGCCGCCGCCCGCACCGGGGACATCGAAGAGGCCATTGGAATGGGCGCCACGGCACTCGAGGCAGACCGCAAATCACTCCCGTCCCTGCTTTTAGTCGCCGACGAGCTGGACAAGGAACTCCGCGCCCGCTATCCCCGGGAAGCCGCCACACGCGACTTCCACGAACAGGTCACGGCCATCAAACGAGGGGCAGCCAGGCCCGAGCTCCCGTTCTGAATCCGCCAATCGCATTGATGTCTGTCCATCTTGATGTGTACCCGAGGAGGTCACCTGAGCGAATCAAACA